>JAQBZA010000262.1 GCA_027622795.1 Planctomycetota bacterium
GGCATTTTCGAACCGCTGAGCGGCTCGGGAGCCTGATGCCCCGTTGTCTGGCCCGAAACAGCGGATCGCGGACCGCCTGGCTTGCCCCTGGAGTGGCGTTTTTTCTGGAGTGGGTGCGGCACAACCGAGGGGCCACGTTGGCTGATTGCCGAAGGCGTGCGGTCGGTCTGTTGTGGGCGGCTGAACGCTCGCCACTGGCCCGCTGTCGTGGTTGCTGACGGGGCGGCATGGCTGACTGGCTGTGAGAAAAAGCCATCCATGGCCTTTTGGGGAGCCGTGGGCCCGGCCTGCGGTGGAGGAGCCGCTTGAGAGAGCAAAGCCCCAGGGGAAAGAGACGTCAACTAGATCGCTGTGAGCTGCATCCGGCGAACAACCCGCCGGAGGCCAAAGAGCAATAAATACACGGCTCCGTACCAAACTGCGGTGAGCATAGGACTTGAGACCAGCAGAAACGATCGGTCTGTATCGCTGGCCCACTCCTCGCCGGCCCGGTGCGCCTCGGGGGTGCCGGGCTCGTATTTGTCGACCTCTGCCAAGAGCTCCGCATCAAGCGCCCACACGTAGTTGGCCAAGAGGACGACGCCAACAATTACGCTGGTCAGGCACACCACCCACACCACACCGAGAGACATTCGTCTTTTCAGGCCGAGCATCGCCGCCCAGGTGATGAGTGGGCAAGCGAGCCAGGCAGTCAGGAAAAGAATGGGCATTGTGGAGTTTCTCTCGGACAAGAAGTTTTTTCGAGGTTTTTAGAGGTTAGTGCAAAATTCTTTCTGAAAATCGCCTTTGCGTTCCTGACCGAGGCAAGCTTTCGAGCCGAAGGAAGGAACGCAGAGGCGGCGCGAGTTGAAGAGGCGGGCCCCCGCCGTCCAGAACGCTGCTGCCACACGAACGATCACCGAAGGACGAGCCAGCGACTCCATCTCTCTCTCATCAACGATCAGAGTTGAGATCGCCCGATCGCAGAAGAGACGGGCCTGCTTCACTCGTCGCTTCAAGAAGGGCGCGGAATATCCGCGATCAGTGGCTTACGACCTTGGACTTTCCACCAGAACCAATTTTATCGCGAGTCCGCTGCATCGCTTTGTTCAACATTTTCGGACCTCGGAGGCTGCGGCGGGAGCAACCTCGCCCCATGGATCACGGAAAGCACTCGAATATCTTTATCACCCACCTCGTAGATCACGCGATAAGGCCCCTCTATTACCTCACGGATGGCTGGATCCCGGTACTCGGGAACCGATTGGCCGGACAGGGGGAACGCGCCTATTTGACGAGTGCAAGCCGTGATGCGATCCACCATTCGAGAGGCATACCGCGGAGAATCGCGGCCGATATGCTCGTGGATAGACACAAGGTGGGCGATGGCTGAGTTCGTCCAGCGAACGGTCATTCCGGCAACCCAAATCGACGCCTCACTTCGGCAAGATCTACCAAACGCCCTTCCGCCGCATCCTTGCGACCGGCCTCAATCGCTTCGCGCACATATACGCGATACATGAAGTCCTCCCATGTAGCGTCGCCTGGAAGGTCATCAACCAACTCCATTACGACAGCTTTTAGGTCTTTCGTTTCCGTGTCAGGCATACATCACACTCCTTTTTGTTGACCGCCACCAATCACCCGGCGGCGACGAGAGATTGTCCAGTTGCACACGCCCAACTTCGCCGCTCGGGTGCATTGGATTGTTCTTCCGCGTCTCTATTAATCACGTGCCTTTGCACCTGTTTCTCGATCTTTCCGCGCAAGCTCGGTACTGTCGATAAATGTAATCAGATGCTCGCGATCAATGTCTTTGGGCAGGCTTTCGATGCGCGAATCCCAAAACACCGAGAGGATTCCATCGTCGGCGATGTCACCGAGGGCCGAGACTGGGTCTTCGCGATCGAATGGCAAGTCTTCAGGCTTGCTCCATGGTATTGCTTTGTCAACTCCGGCATACACGGCCAGAAGCGTGTTTGCAGTTCCATCGGTCAGATCAAGATAGGTTGGTCCCGCAAGCGCTTTTCCGAGACGCTGGATATCGGGGACAGGCCCGACCTCCAGCCCGTTGGTAGGTTCTCCGTCAAACTCCGCATCCGGTGGATCACGGTCTTCGGCGGTCTCCTCCGTAAATGGCGTTAACGGAATGGCCATTGATCGCAAATCATGATCACCGAAGACAGTGTTCTCGCCATTAAAGACCATCAAGGTCGTATTGCCGTCAACTGTGAATCCGCCTGCTTGATAATGGGATGGCATTTCCGCGATTAGCGTAAGGTTGTGTTCGCTATCCCATGATTCGTTCAGGTGAAATCTTTTGTAAAGGTCATATTCGCCGATGAATGGAAGTAAATGAACCCGCCAGCTCAAGAGCGGCGTGCCATTGCCGTCAGTCGAGGCAGCCGGCGGGAAGTGCCCGAAATGGGCTTGATATTGATAAAACGCCTGAGCAACAGATTTGAGGTGTCCCACGCGAGGATCTTCCAATTCGCGGTCGTCGGCGTTTGCTGCAATCGATTCAAGCGGATCGTCCGGTTCTGTTGGCCAAGCGTCAGGCGATTCATCGACAACAGGTCTCGTATTTGCCGAATCATTCGGTTGAGAGGTGCACCCGCAGACGAGCAAAGACGCTGCTGCAAGCGCGAGCAGTTTGTGCCGCATCGGAAGCCTCATTTGGTGAACGGAAAAAGGATGGCAATCAGCGGCTCGCGAACAAAGGACCATTCATGCCGACCGACTTCATCGCGAGTCCGCTGCATCGCCTGGTTCTGCGTCCCCTGAACTGCCGACGTCGCTCCGTGGCTCTTTTGACTCTTCCGTAAGCATTCGAATTATTCGCCGCGCAAGAGGCTCCTTGACCTCACGGTGGCGAGGCACTGGCTGAGAGACGCCTGTGACTGGATTGCGATACCAATCATGCCTGCCGCAACCGCTTGCCTCAACTGCCTTGATCAGCTCGACACGCTTCATGGCATGACGAGCTCGCCAACCTTGCGAGCGCCTGGAATATGTCCGCTAGACAGATCGAGATAGAGATCCTTTAAGTGCTCGACTAAATCTTGCAAGGTCTCGCCTTGCGTCCAGTAATCCGGATATTCCTCCAGGTAGCCGAGCCACCAGTCGCCTTCTTGCCAGTGGACGTACTTAACCGAGTGCATGGGACACCTCACCAAACGTCGTGACGGAGATCACCAACGCCTCAAGTCTACCGCGATGTTTGCGTAGAAGGCCAGCCTAGGCCCCACGGCCGAGCCGCGGCCTACTTGCCGCAGAACGGTACCTATCACCCGGTCGCCGCGAGAGATCTTCCATTGTCAAAACGCCCGGCTCGGCGGCTCGGGTGCATCGGATGGTTCGCCGCTTTAGTCTGGCGGAGGATGGTTCGTTGCATCCACGCGGACATTGGGGACGAGGTCACGTAGTTTAGCAAGTCTTTCTGCACTGATGTCGGTGTAATCGAGGTATACAAGCTGCAGTTTTGGAAGTTCCGTTAAAGGTGCGAAGTCAAGTTTGTGATCGATATCAATATAGATGGCAAGTTGTCGAAGGCTGTGAAAATCCGTTATCGGAGACAAGTCGGTCACCTCCATGTTGTCGAGCACCACGGTGTCGACTGTATCAAAGAAGTCGATGCCGACGGCGTTGATGAGCTATTGGGGTGCGGGAAACGAAGCGTTGTGGTCCCATTGATCGGTCAGCGCATCGTATTTGTACGAGAAGCTCACGTGGCCGTTTTGAGAGGCTACCCATTCGCGTCCGCGTTTCTGGTCAATTGCACGTCGAATCGGAAGCGCCATGAGCACTGCCATCACAGCCGTCGCGATCAAAAGTGTTCGTAACGAAAAGCGTTTCATAGACAAGGGAGGCTTGGGCCATCAGTCGGCGAACGACCCAAGCTCAGCGACCCGGCCCACGAGGGCGTTCGATTGCAACAGTAGCGCGATGGCCGGGTTCGCTGCAGCGCATGGTTAGGCATCATGGTCATCGTCTGGTCAACTCAATCAACGAATCTCTGGGGAATGGCGTCTGTGCTCCAAACGCCTCAATCTTCCGCCGCTCTCTGGAAATGACTGGCAACTGCTCTGTCGAGATGTCGCCTCTGTAGTGGTGAACGTAAACAAACACGCGATCGAGTCCTGCCACAATCTCCTGAAGGATCTCGGTCGCATCATCACGTAACACCACATCGAGAGTCGCCGAAGCCTTGCGAGGCACTGAGCCGATGCTGACGCACAACTCGCAAGAACACCCGCCCTTGGTGAGCACCCATGCCGAGTAATCGGCCGGCAACTGCGTCTTCAGTGTCGGATTGTCGTGAGGCAAGAAGGCGTAGTAGCGCCCTCGCCGCTTGGACGCGGCATCTGTCGCCTTCTTCGGAACTGCGATGGAGATGAAATCGCACATGGGCGAGTGATGCCTAACTAGTATTTCTCTGGTTCCGCGTAGTTGCGGGGACTGCACTATATCGTGGAATGGGCGGTGGTGGTGTGGAGGGCGGAAGTGGTTGACACTGCTCGGGTTACGGGTGGTCGGATGTCGATGACTTTGGGGGAATATCACGCGGTGGTGCGTGATATGCCGCGGGTGAAAGGCCATCGGCGGGGCTCCGGACGGCGCGACCACCGCGGTTGAGCACGTGGGTGTAGATCATCGTGGTGCGAACGTCGGTGTGCCCCAGGAGTTCCTGGACTGTGCGAATGTCGTAGCCGTCCTCAAGCAGATGCGTCGCGAAAGAGTGTCGCAGGGTGTGGCAGGTCGCACGCTTGTGAATCCCCCCTGCGAACTGCGTCTTTGACCGCCCGCTGGATTGTGCTCTCGTGGACATGATGCCGGTATGAGCGACGATCGCCGCGATCTTGATAGTCGCGGTCGGCCGCGAAAACCCATTGCCACGTGCAGTCTCGTTCGGTGCCTGGGTATTTTCTGGCGAGTGCGGCCGGAAGAAGGACACGGCCACGGCCTTCGGCCCGCGCGGCGTCGTGATGCCGTTTCCAGCGGCGGAGGTGCTCGGCAGGCGGGCCGACGAGACACTCGGGCACGATGCTCACCCGATCCTTTGCGCCCTTCGCTGGCCGAATCAACAACTGCCGTGTGTGCAGGTCGACATCCTTGATCCCCTGCCGCAGGGCCTCTCAGGCAGTCATGACAGGCTCCAGCCTGCTCGGGGCGTGCGGGAGAGAAACGGGGCGGCTTCGGGTGTGCCGGGGCAGGTCATTGCGGCGGTGTCC
>JAQBZA010000263.1 GCA_027622795.1 Planctomycetota bacterium
CCAGGCCCAGTGATCGAGCCGCTGATCACGGTCGGTCTCCCGCGCGACGCGATCGGCCTCGGTCTCGGGCCAGTCGGCACCGGCGTCGATCCAGCGGCTGAGGACGGCGATCTCCTGTGCCGAGAGCGGCTCCTCGGGGGGCATCGCCTGTTCAGGATCGCGGTGGGTGATTCGTTTGACGAGTTCGCTCTCAGCCGCATTTCCCGCCAGGATCACCGGGCCGAAATCGCCTCCCTTCATGGCACGATGCCGCACGTCGAGCCGCAGGCCACTCTCCTGTGTTTCGGGACCGTGGCAGTCACCGCACTTGGCGATGAGGAGTGGACGAATATCAGCCTCGAACCCGATTGCCGAGGCGTTGGCCTCGCTCCCAACGGCAACGGCGCGCGTGAACATGCCCCCTCCAAGCATCCCGATCAAGACCGGCGTTGCCGCGAACGCTGGCAGAGAAATGAATCGGACGTTGGAAAAACGGAGCGAATGGCGGGAATCCATGGTTACCCCTCCTGAGCATCCGTATCGGAAACAGTGCGGTGGCAGATATGATTGACCATCAGATTGTAATAGGGTGCCCAGCCGGCACGATATCGAAAGGCGTTCACGCTTTAACGTTTTTGATGAAAAAGCCGTCCATGATCGTCACATCCCCAAGGAGCCGTGTGTGATGGCTGAATTCCCGATCGAGGGTCAGTTGCTTTGTCGGCGGCGGTTTGTCAACGGATGCACGGCCACCATGGCTCTGGCGGCAATGGAGCAAGCCGGTGTGGTGACCGCCGCCACGGCTCCCACCACACCCGACATTCTGGCTGCCTACGTAACCACTCGGGATCCAGCCACGGCGGTCAAGACGGTTGGTCACGGCGAGGCATTCGGTGGCCGCTGGCGCACCTGTCGGCTCACGAGTCAGATGTGGAAGGGAACAGCCTGGACCCATGAATTGTCGATGTTCCTGCCCGACAAGGTGCGGTCCGCCGGTCGAATGATGTTGTGGATCGATGGTGGCGGTGAAAAAAGTGTGCCGGGAGACTCAGTCACCCTGCCGACAAAAGCTGTGGGAATGATTGCAGCAGTTGCCAATGCTGCGGGATTGCCGGTCGCGGTGGTGCGGCAGGTTCCGTTTCAGCCGATGTTCGGTGACCTCCGCGAAGACGGCTTGATCGCTCACACGTTCGTCGAATTTACGAAGACCGGAGATCCGACATGGCCGCTGCTTCTGCCGATGGTGAAGTCGGCTGTCGAGGCAATGACGGCGGCATCGGTACAGGCCCACCAGCATTGGGATGCACCCGTCGAAGAATTCGTCGTGACCGGTGCCAGCAAGCGGGGCTGGACCACCTGGCTCTCGGCGGCTGTTGATGACCGCGTTAAGGGGATCGTGCCGATGGTCATCGATATGCTGTCGTTGGGTGAGCATCTGAAGTTGCAGATCGACAGCTTCGGGAAGATGTCGGAACAACTCGCCGACTACACGTCGCGGGGAATCGAAGCACTTTTCGCCACTCCACGGGGCCAAGAGCTTGCGGAAATCGTCGATCCCTATAGCTACCGCGATCGCTACACGATGCCGAAGGTCATCGCCTTGGGAACCAACGATCCCTACTGGCCGCTGGAGGCATGCAACCTTTACTACGACGGCCTGCCCGGACCGCGGTGGCTCTCGTACTGTCCGAATGCAGGACATTGGCTGCCCGTATTCCGCGTCGCGGCGGTGGTTGCCGCCATGGGGAGGCATGTCGCGGAGATCGAGCCGCTGCCCCAGGTGGACTGGCGATTTGACAACCACGCTCAAGGGGCCGACTGCGCGGTGGACTTTGATGTCGAGCCTCGTCGGGCAACCCTGTGGACAGCCTCATCGAAGACCCGCGACTTCCGAAGGGCCGTATGGGTTTCCCAGCCGGTTCCCGTCGACGGGGGCTCGTGTCGGATATCGCTCCCGCCGGTTGGCGGTGGTTTTTCGGCCGGGTTTGTTGAACTTGAATTCGATCGAGATCCTCTACCACTGATGCTGACCAGCGGGATCAACGTGCTGCAGGGATCATGAGCCTTTCGGGCTCGCTTGCATCAGCCGATAGCGCACAAGGGTCGTTAGGACTCTGCGATCACCGGGTTCGTGAGTGCGCCGATGCCTTCGATTTCTACGGTGACGCTGTCGCCGGGCTGGAGAAAGAGCGGTGGGGTGCGGGCGACACCCACGCCATGGGGCGTGCCGGTGAGAATAACCGTGCCCGGGTTCAGGATCATGCTAGCCGACAGAAACTCGATCAGTGCCGGTACGTCAAAGATCATGTCGTTGGTGTTCCAGTCCTGCATCGTCTCGCCGTTGAGAATCGTTCGAATGGCGAGGGTATTGGGATCAGGTATTTCGTCGGTGGTGACCAGTGCCGGACCGAGTGGACAGAACGTGGCGAACGTCTTGCCACGACACCACTGCCCTCCCCCGCCCCTCTTCTGCCAATCGCGGGCTGAGACGTCATTAGCGCAGGTGTAGCCGAGCACGTATTGGAGCGCATCGGCTCGGGCCACGTTGTGGCAACGCCTGCCGATCACGACGGCCAGTTCACACTCGTAGTCGACTTCATCGCTGCGGAGTTGACGGGGCAGCACGATCGGGTCACCAGGGTTTTGCAGCGCCCCCGAGTTTTTCAAGAAGAGGACTGGGTGGGCTGGTGGTTCCGCACCTGTTTCGGCAGCGTGCTGCCTGTAGTTGAGGCCCACGCAGAGAATGTCGCGGGGTTCGAGCGGAGCGAGCATCTTCTCGACCGAGGCGAGGATGCCGGTGTCGTGCAAGCGGGCGGCGTCAAACAGGTTGCCTTCCAGCAGCGTGGTGTGGCCGCCATCATGGAGTTGGCCGAGGTGTTCCTGGCCGGCGGAGAGAAAACGAATGATTTTCATTAACGTGCAGTCGCGGGAGACTTCGCCATGGGAAAACCGCCAGCCGTCGGCTCAAGGTGAACATGCCCAAACAGACAAGCCGGCCATATCAAACCCTCAACGTAACTCGCCGTTCAGGAGTCATGCAACCTAATACACGCCGGTTTGCATGGTCATGAGTCCGTGCGGTACGGTGTTTATCGAGCGCCCACGAATGAGTCAGCCTGTGCCCTTCTCTGTCGAGCGACCGCGGCATGCAGAACAGTTGGCACGGCCACGATGGCGGTGGCTGGCGGTGTGGCTCTTGTTTTCGAGTGTCTGTGCCGGCTGTTCATCACGATCCGAATTTCCCGCGCAGCCAATCGTGCTCGTCTGTCCGTGGTCACCAGGGGGTGGTACAGATCGAGTATCGCGGCAGATTGCCACCCAACTTGAGCGGGTGATCGGTGTTCCAGTCAACGTGGTCAATGCGACCGGAGGGGGGGGCGTGACTGGCCACACCCGGGGAGCTCTGGCCCGACCAGACGGCTACACCCTCACGACGGCAACTGTCGAACTCAACATGCTTCACTGGCGGGGTTTGACGGGCCTCACCTATCGCGATTTTCAACCATTGCTGCTGTTCAATGAGGACGATGCGGCAATCTTCGTTCGTGCGGACTCCCCGTGGCGATCGATTGGTGACGTGGAGGCCGCCTTCCGCAATCAGCCCGGACTCTTCCGTGCCAGTGGCAGTGCACGGGGGAGCATCTGGCACATCGCCCTCGCCGGCTGGCTGCTTGAGCAAAATCTGTCGGCTGATGCCATCATCTGGGTTTCGATCAATGGCTCCGGACCGTCGCTGCAGGAACTGCTTGCCGGCGGGGTCGACCTGATCTGCTGCTCGATCCCTGAGGCCCGCAGTCTGCTCGAGGGCGGGGAGATTCGCTGCCTGGGAGTGATGGCCGAAACCCGCCATCCTCAGGCACCCGATGTGCCAACCTTCCGCGAGGCGGGTAGCAACTGGACGATGGGGGGCTGGCGCGGCCTTGTCATCCCGCGAGGAGTGCCAAAGGACCGCGTGACGGTGATCCGTGACGCACTGGTTGAGGTCGTGCACAGCGATGAATTTGCGGAGTTCATGACGCACGCGGGTTTCAATCTCACGATCGGCATGCCCGCCGAGTTTGCCGCTTTGCTGGCCGATGCCGACGAACGTTTCGGGCAGATCTTTGCCACGGCGGCGATCGATGAAGTGAGCCAGTCTCCCGTGGGCCCATATGCCTTCCCGCTCGTGCTCTTCGGTGTCGGCTCGATGATTGGCCTTTGGCTGGCTGCTCGCGGGCAGCTTGGGCTGCAGCCGGACGCCGTGCGGCTGTCGCCGTGGGCGATGAAGCGACTTGCGGTTGTTCCGCTCGCCGGACTCATTTTCATGCTCACAGCCGAGAGGGTGGGCTTCCTGCTGGCTGCCATGACGTTGCTCCTGGGCCTGCTTCTTGCCGCCTCGGTGCGGCTGCGAACGGCAGCGGCCTTGACGCTGGTCCTGGTGCCGTTGGTGTATCACATCTTCGCGGTGCAGTTGGGTGTACCGCTGCCCCGCGGCTGGCTGGGGTGGTGAGATGACAGAGGCCTTTCTCGCGGCAGCTGCCGAGGTCTTCGGCCGGCTCGATGTCTGGCTGATCGTGGTGGCGGCGGCGATGTACGGAGTGTTCGTGGGGGCCGTCCCGGGGCTGACCGCAACCATGGCGGTGGCACTCTTCGTGCCGATGGCTGCGTGGCTTGATCCGGTAGCAGCGATCGCCGCGATCGTCTCGATGGTCGCCTGCGCGATCTTCGCCGGTGATATTCCCACAGCGCTTCTGCGGATTCCGGGTACGCCAGCGTCGGCGGCCTATGCCGATGAGGCCTATGCGTTTGTCCGCCGGGGTGAGGCCGACCTGCCGCTGGGTGTCTCACTGGTGTGCAGCGTGGCCGGCGGCATCTTCGGGGGCGTCGTGCTAATGCTCCTTGGTGGACCGCTGGCCCGCGTGGCGACCCTCTTTTCCGTCGCTGAGTCATTCTGGCTTACGGTGCTTGGGCTCACCTCGGCGGTATTCGTTTCACCCGGCCCGACCGCGAAGGCAATCGTGGCGTTGACGCTGGGGCTGCTCCTCTCGACTGTGGGGCTCAGCGCCGTCCATGTCGAAGCTCGCTTCACGTTCGGTCAGCCCGAACTCTACCAAGGCATCTCGTTCATTCCCGCGATGATCGGCCTGTTCGGCTTGTCGGAGGTCCTCCGCAATCTGCTTGCCGGAGACGCGGGAGAACAAGCTCCACAAGCCATCCAAGAGCCTTTCCTGGCCGGCATCC
>JAQBZA010000264.1 GCA_027622795.1 Planctomycetota bacterium
TCCTGGCTCAAAAAATCGAGCGACCGCCCGGGGGCCTCGTCGCCGAGCAGGCGGTCGAATTGGTCGATGTGACTCTCGAGCCGCACCAGTTCCTCAGCCACGTCGGACCGATCGGCAAGCACGGCCATCTCCCGGGCCAGGTCGCCGGCCGCGAGCGTGGCTCCTTGTACCTCCAGAAGGCGCCGTACTCGCTCCTGAAGACGGCTGCGATGCTCCTCCACCGCAGCCGGCACCCGGTCGCGAATGCCCGCGGCCAGGAAGCGGATCGTCCCGCATAGCGCCCGCATGTCGGTCGCCAGGGCCTGCCCCTCGGCCTGCCGCATCGCCGCGAGCTTGCCGAGCGCTTCTCGGAGCGCCCGCTCAACGAGCGGCCAGATCCGCTCGGTCGTGTCGGCCGCGGCGGCCGCCTCGAGGCAGACGCCAGGCAGGCTGAGGAGAGCGTCGATCGATCGTGGCTCGGGGATATCGCGCTTTGCGCAGAGTGTTTCGAGGTCGTCGAGATAGGCTTCGAGTTGACGAGAGTCGAGCCGGCGGAGCCCGGGGGCGAGCGGGCCGGCGATGTCGAGCGTCATCTGCACAGTGCCCCGCCGCACCTGTTTTCGGATGGCGGCCTCGATCTGTGGCTCGAGTGCAGAGAGACCCTCGCGGGAGCGAAGGGAGAGCTTGAAGAACCGGTTGTTGACTGTCCGCACCTCAACACGACAGGAGTTGGGGCCGTCGGTGGCCACCCCCTCGCCGCAACCGGTCATGCTCAGGGCCATGCGTCTGCCCTGCTGTTACTCGGCGGTTGCCGGCTCGGACGGCTTGGCATCGGCCGCCGCCTCTTCAGCCGGTGCTGTCTTCTCGGGAGCCGCAGCAGGCTCGGCGGCTGCCGGCTGCGACGCTGGCTCAGCCGGAGCGTCGGCGGGCTTCGTATCGGCCTTGGGCTCGGCTGGCGGTGTTTCCGCCGCAGGCTCAGACGATGGCTCCGTGGCTGGGGCTGTTTCTGGCGGCACGGTGCTCTCCGCCGGTGTCATGGGAGCCACCGACTGCGGAGCGGCACTGCCGAGGTTGCTGCTGAAAAGCGTCCGCTGCCGGCCAAGTACGTTCGTCGCGAGAATGCAGAGCACGATCCAGAAGGCCGCCACGGCGATCGTGATCTTTGTGAACACGTCGCCCGCCTTGGTGCCGAAGGCGCTCTGGCCCCCCATGCCGCCAAACGCACCGGCCAGTCCACCGCCGCGGCCCCGTTGAATGAGCACGAGCAAAATCAAAAACAGAGCCGTGAGCGAGAGGCCGAGGCCAAGCAGAAAGCGGACGAAGAATTCCATGGAAGCCGAACAACTCCAAAAAAGTCAGCCGACGCTCCCGCGCCGATGGGGAAAGAGTACTGGAAACCGACCGCGGAGCCTACCCGGATCGAGACTCGTCACGAATTAAAGGCCGCCGCGATCCCGAGGAAGTCGGCGGCCTTGAGGCTGGCCCCGCCCACGAGGGCGCCGTCGATATCGGGCTGGGCGGCGAGCGAGGCGGCATTGTCGGGCTTCACGCTGCCGCCGTATTGAATGGTTACGTCGGCTGCCACGGCGGGCGATGCAAGGTTGGCCAGCAGCGACCGGATCAGGGCATGCACCTCCTGGGCCTGCTCCGGCGTGGCCACCTTGCCGGTGCCGATCGCCCAGACCGGCTCGTAGGCGATCACCACCTTGGCGAGGTCTTCCGGGGAGAGGCCGGCGAGCGACCCCCGCACCTGCGCGGTGACCACAGTCTGCGTCTTGCCCGCCTCCCGCTCCTCGAGCGTCTCACCGACGCACACGATCGGCACGAGGCCGGCCGCGAGGGCCGCCTTGGCCTTGGCGTTGACGATGGCGTCGGTCTCGCCGAAGAGCGTTCGCCGTTCGGAGTGGCCAAGGATCACGTAGCGGCAGCCCATGTCGGTGAGCATCGCCGGGGCCACTTCGCCGGTGAAGGCGCCGCTCGGCTTGTCGTGCATGTTTTGCCCGCCGAGCCAGACACCGGAAGGGCTCGTGTCGCCGGCGAGCTTGAGCGCCGTGCCCACAGTGCCGACGTAAAGGCTTGGCGGGCAGAGCACGAGCTCCACGCCCGGCACCTCGCTCCGGCGGGCGGCCACACCCTCGGTGAGCGCGACAGCGGCAGCGCGGTCGAGGTTCATCTTCCAGTTGCCGGCGACGATTTTCTGGCGAGCCATGGGAATCCTCTCAGGAGAGACGGGTGAACGAGTGATGTTATCCTACCGCGGCCGCGGACGCATACGAGCCGAGGATCACGACCCGCTTGCACCGCTTCTCAAGCGCGGCGATCGCCCGCCGCACCCGGAGGTCGGTGCGGTGTCCCTCGAGTTCGACAAAGAAGATGTAGCCGCGGTCTTTGCCCGGCATCGGAAACGATTCGATCCAGGTGAGGTTGAGCTTCTGCTTCTTGGGGACTGAAAGGGCATCGGCGAGGCCGCCCGGCTTGTGCTCAATTTCAAACATCAACGCCGTCTTGTCTTTGCCGGTCCGCTGGGCGTCGTCATGGCCGATGACGGCGAAGCGGGTCGTGTTGTCGGCGATGTCTTCGATGTCTTCGGCCAGCACGTTGAGGCCGTAATGCACGCCGGCCTGCCGGCTGGCAATCGCCGCCGCGTGGGGCTTTTTCGAGGCCATCTCGGCGGCGGCGCTCGTGCTGGTCACCTCGATGAGCCGGGCGTTGGGGAGGTGACGGGCCAGCCAGTTGCGACACTGCGAGAGGGCCTGCGGCCGGCTGTAGACCTCCGTGACATCGGTGCGGTCGCCGGTGGCCAAGAGTGTGTGATGGATCCGCAGCGGCACCTCGGCGCAGATCTTCACCGGGAGCCGCGAGAAGTTGTCGAGGGTGTCGGCAATGCGGCCGTCGGTGGAGTTTTCCAGTGGCACCACGCCATAGTGGGAATGACCGGCCTGGACCTCTTCAAACGCTGCCGAGATGCTGGCCACCGGCACAAACTCAACTGAACTGCCGAAGCGGTGGAGGGCGGCCAAATGGCTGTAGGTCCAGGCCGGGCCGAGATGGGCGACGCGAATATGCTGCTCGATGGCACGTGAGCCGGAGATGAGTTCGCGATAGATCGCCTTCAGGCTGTCGGCTGAGAGCGGGCCTGCGTTTGAGGCCGCCACGCGATCGAGCACCATTTCCTCACGGGCCGGGTCATACGTTGCCTGCCCATCAGTGCTCTTGATGTGGCCGATCTGGCGGGCCAACTCAGCCCGCGCGTTCATGAGGGCGACAAGATCGCGATCGATCTTGTCGATCTGCGTGCGGAGCGCGGCAAGACCGGCCGGTTTCCCGCCGCCGCTCGTGGCAGAGTGAGGAGGTGATTTGGCCATGGGCCTTTCCAAGGGGCGGCCAAAATGGCAGGCCCTGACGAGGGCGTCGCATACCACGTGGCCACGGATGCCAACTGTACACGGAAGAATTGCCGCGTAAATACGGTCAATCGGCGGCCCTCGCATGGGCGGATGGCTTTTCCCTAGGATCCAAGTGTCGGCTGGCACGGTCTTTGCGTTTCTTCCGTCCGTTCAGATTGATGCCACCGTCTGGCGCAGCATCTGGCAGAGAGAGAGGAACCCAAACATGGCAACCAAGCAAGGCGAAAAGATCATCGGCATTGACCTCGGCACCACGAATTCCGTGGTCGCGGTGATGGAGGGCAAGGAGCCCAAGGTGATCGCCAACAAGGAGGGCAACCGTCTCACGCCGAGCGTGGTCGCCTTCAACGACAAGGGGGAGACGCTCGTCGGCGACATCGCCCGGCGGCAGGCCGTCACCAACCCCAAGCGGACGATCTACTCGATCAAGCGGTTCATGGGCCGGCGGCACAACGAGGTCGCCAGTGAAGAAAAGATTGTTCCGTATGAAGTGGTCGGCGGGCCTGAGGACTATGTGAAGGTGCGGGCGGGCGACAAGGAATTCACGCCGCCCGAGGTTTCCGCCAAAGTTCTGCGGGCCCTCAAGGAGTCGGCCGAGAGCTACCTGGGCCACAAGGTCAACAAGGCGGTGATCACGGTGCCGGCCTACTTCAATGATGCTCAGCGGCAGGCAACGAAAGACGCCGGCCAGATTGCTGGCCTTGAGGTGATGCGGATCGTCAACGAGCCGACGGCTGCGGCACTGGCCTACGGTCTTGAAAAAAAGAAGGATGAGAAGATCGTGGTGTTTGACCTCGGCGGCGGCACGTTCGACGTGTCGGTGCTCGATGTGTCGAAGGACGGCGTATTCGAGGTGGTGAGCACCAATGGCGACACGCACCTTGGCGGCGACGACTTCGACCAGACCCTGATCAACCATGTGGCCGACCAGTTCCAAAAGGAGCAGGGGATCGATCTCCGCAAAGATACGATGGCCCTGCAGCGGCTGCAGGAGGCGTGCGAGAAGGCGAAGAAGGAGCTGTCGACGGCCCAGAGCACCGACATCAACCTGCCCTTCATCACAGCCGATGCCAACGGCCCCAAGCATCTCCAGATAACGATCACGCGGGCTCAGTTCGAGCAGATGTGCGACCCGCTCGTCGAGCGGTGCCGCGGGCCGGTCATGAAGGCCCTTGAAGACGCCAAGCTCAAGCCCTCCCAGATCGACGAGGTCGTGCTTGTCGGCGGCTCGACCCGGATCCCGAAGGTTCAGGACCTGGTGCAAAAAATCTTTGGGAAGGAGCCCCATAAGGGTGTGAATCCTGATGAAGTGGTAGCGCTCGGCGCCGCCATCCAGGGAGGCGTGCTCGGTGGTGATGTGCAGGACGTGCTTCTGCTCGACGTGACGCCGCTCTCCCTCGGCATTGAGACGGAGGGGGGCATCTTCACGAAACTCGTGGAGCGGAACACCACCGTGCCGACTGAGAAGAAGCAGGTCTTCAGCACCGCCGCCGACAATCAGACGGCGGTGACGGTGAGCGTCTACCAGGGCGAGCGGCCCATGGCTCGCGACAACCGGCTCCTTGGCCAGTTTAACCTGGAGGGGATTCCGCCGGCGCCCCGCGGCACGCCGCAGGTCGAGGTGAAGTTTGACATCGATGCCAACGGCATCCTCAACGTGAGCGCGAAAGACCTCGGCTCCAACAAGGAGCAGACGGTGCGCATCGAGCAGTCGAGCGGGCTCAACGAGGCCGAGATCGAGCGGATGCG
Source organism: Planctomycetota bacterium (assembly GCA_027622795.1). GTDB lineage: Bacteria > Planctomycetota > Planctomycetia > Pirellulales > UBA1268 > CACORA01. Next base: position 5,136 of record JAQBZA010000264.1, read on the forward strand.
TCGGGAGGCCGAGGAGCATGCCGAGGAAGACAAGAAGAAGGCCCGGCTGGCGGAGGTCCGCAAC
>JAQBZA010000265.1 GCA_027622795.1 Planctomycetota bacterium
TCGGGCTCTGGCGATGCACCTTGGGGAGCGTCGCGATGCGGCTGCCGGCGTCGTCGAGAATGGTGACGGCCGGTGTGCCGTCGACCAGACGGATCTCAGCCTGCCGGGGAACCCCCGCCCAGTCGACTCCCTCGAGCGTCGCGAAGGCGGCAGCGCCCTCTCCTGTCCGCTTGCCCTTGCCGGAGACTTTGTTCGGAGGAGTCCAGCCGGCACCCGGCAGGCCGCCCGGGTAGCCAATCGCGTCGAAGGCACCGTCACCGAGTGCCACCACCTGCACGCCCATTTTGAGCGGCTGGCCGTCGATCTTGAGATCGCCAGCGTATTCACCCTGGAAGATGAAGTCGGCATCGGCCTGCGTCGGGTCGGTGTAGGCCGGATTGCCGGTGGGCTTGGCTTGGCACACAGTGGCTGCCACGAGAAGAACGGCGGCTGCGATGAGCGGGCGACGGAAAAGAATTGGTGGAATAGTCATGTGATGTTCTCCAAAGGCAGAGTTGGTGATTTTTGGGTGCCGGGACGGCAGAGGAAAAGGTGCGGTACCACGGTTCTGATGATACCCACGCGGATCAATCTTCCTACCGTCCGAGCTTCGCACGCGATCCACAGATCGACGCCGTTGGGCCCGGGGGCATGCCGTCCGGGCCGCCCAACGACGTGGGCGATCTTGTGAAGAGGCAGTTTTCAAGGCTAATGTGCGATCGATGAACAGCTAGCTTGGCGGCTCAAGGCCACCTGCCACACCACAACGACTGACAATCCATGCCTCGCGAGCGCAACGCCGACAAGCGGTACCGAGCCGAGCGGATACTCGAAGAACTCATTCGGGGCTACCCTGATGCCGCCACTGAACTGGACTTTGGCACGCCCTTCGAACTGCTTGTGGCTACCATTCTTTCGGCACAGGCTACCGATGTGAGCGTCAACGCGGCTACGCCCGCCCTGTTTGCTGAATACCCAGACGCGCGGGCACTGGCGCAGGCTACGCCTGAGCAGATTGAGCCCTTCATCAAATCAATTGGCCTGTTTCGCAACAAAGCCAAGAATATCGTCGCTGCTGCTCAGCGGATCGTCGAGGTACACAAGGGACAGGTTCCGGAGGACTACGACGACCTGCTGGCGCTTCCCGGCGTGGGCCGCAAGACCGCCAACGTCGTCGCCAGCAACGCCTTCGGCATGCCCGCTATTGCTGTTGACACCCACGTCGGTCGGCTTGCCCGCCGACTGAAGTTCAGCCGGTATGATGACCCGAACAAAGTGGAGCAGGACCTCATGTCACTCTTCGCAGAGGAGAGGTGGACCTTTCTGCACCACGCCCTGATCCTGCACGGCCGCCGAGTCTGCCACGCCCGCAGCCCATCCTGCGGCACATGTATGCTCGCTGCCTTCTGCCCAAGCGCGGGACAGGAGTGAGCAGAACGCCGCTGCATTTCCCGGCAGCCGTGTATCCACGACTGCTGCCCGGAATCCTTACGATCCTGGCGATTGACTGGGGCTGTTCTTCTTACGCCAGCCCGGTGAGTGGGCCGTCGCCGCAGTAGTCGGGATTACCGAACCGACTGAGGTCGGTATGACCCATCGCGTGGGCCAGAGTGAGCAACAGCCGATTGTGCGGCACGCCGCCAAACTCGACCGCTCGGCCAGACGTGAAGCCAAGGCCGCCGCCGAGCAGGACAAATGGGATGTCGGTGTGGGAATGGGAGTTCCCCTCGCCCAGTTCGTTTGTCCAGAGGATCGTGGTGTGGTCGAGGAGCGAGCCGTTGCCCGCTGGCTCCGGCGTCTCGGCCAGCCGCGTGGCGAGATGGGCGATCTCGCCTGCATACCAGGCATTAATTCGCGTGAGCTTGTCCTGCGCAGCCTCGTTACTGTTGGGTTCGTGGGAGAGTTCATGCTGCCCTTCGTCGATTCCCAGCCACTTGAACCGGGGTTGGCCGACCGAATTCGTGTATTGCAGCGTTGCCACCCGCGTGAAGTCGGCTGCCAATGATGAAACTACCAGTTCGATCTGCATCCGGCTGATTTTCGGCATCTGGTCGTTCTGCTCGACAACGCCCTCTTCCAGCTTCGGTACGGCATGGGCGATGGTCTCGTGATGCGTGGCCAATTCCCTTTCAAAATCTCGCACCAGCGCCGTATGGTGCTCCAGAATCTGCCGATCTTCGACGGGCAGTGCCCTTGCGACCGTGGCGAGATCCTCACGAAGTTCATCGAGCACACTCTGCAGGCTCTCACGGTCCTTCGCTTGGCCGTAGAGTTTGTGGAACATCTGGTAGGGATCGTCGATCGGTGACACCGGCTGGTTTGGGCCGGTGTAGACCATCCGCGTCCATGTGTCGGCCCGATTGGGTACGAGAACGCCAAACTCAAGCGACCCAAATCGCGTGGCCGAGTCGGGCTGCGACTGGAGGTGCCGCCTAATCTCCTGATCGATCGACAAACCGCTGGCCCAGCCCGCCGGCGTGTCGCCCCCGCCCTGCACATTGCCCGGGAAGAGTTCGATGCCGGTGAGCAGGCAGCCGATGCCCCGCATGTGGAGGTCGCCGTCGCCTCGCACTTTATTATGCACGCCCTTGAGGGTGAGCAATTGGTCACGAAACGGGTCGAGCGGTTGCAGACTTGCCGGCAGCTCCACCGGTACCCGCACCGGTCCGGGCGTGATGAATCGGCCCGGAATGGCCGGCCAGAAGTTTTTCTTCACGACGCCGTCGGGGCTGAAGACGATGATCAGCCGCTTCTTCGCCGTGCTCGAACTCGCCAGCGCGAGGCTCGGGAGGTTGCCCAGAAAGGGCAGCACGGCCGAGCTGACGCCGAGACGACGCAGGAGAGCACGGCGGGAGAGCAGGGAAGCGGCAGTCATGGCTGGTTCTCTTCGTTTCCGACTGTGTGGCCGGCTGGGGTGACGTTGGCGACCGCGTTCTGCGGCGGCGATGACGCCACTACCATACTATCGACCATGAGGCGGCGGATATCGAATCCGGCGTCTGCGAATGATGTGTGCAGATTTTTCAGGGTGTCGGCCCCCCACGCCCTCAGTGGCTGCTTTGTCAGGGCGTGGAACAGGTTTTGCACAAACGCCTCTTGCGCATCGCGGCTAACGGCCAGGTAGGCTGCCAGTTCCCGCCCACCACGAAACTCTGCCTCCGGGCCCTCACGGGGCAGGTACGACCCGGTGGCATCCACCTTCTCCTCCTCGCCGGAGGCAGTTTTCTCAACGGTACGATAGCGGCCGATTGCATCGAAGTCTTCCAAGGCGAAGCCGAGTGGATTGATCATCATATGGCAACTCTGACAGGCGACCGCCTTCGTCTGCAGCGCCACCCTCTGGCGGGTAGACAGGTCGGGATGCTGCTCTGGTGCAAGTGGTGTAATCGCCTCCTGCGGTGGCTTGAGCACGTTACCCAGCACGCTGCGGGCCAGAAAGACGCCGCGATGGATCGGAGAAGTCGTTCTCGAATAGGAAAAGACCGAGAGCAGGTAGGGATGACAGATCACACCGCCGCGGCGACCGTTGTCGAGCCGCACACGACGAAACCCAGTCTCGCCCGGCAACGAGGCGCCGTAGAGGGGGCCCAACCTCTCACTCAGATAGACCTCGTCGTCGGTGAAGAGCTGGCGAAAGTCACCGCTCGTCCAGACGACGTCATCCAAAAAAAGATCAAGGCTGGTTCTCAGGTCGGCGGTGATCCCGGGTGAGATATCTCCAAAGATTGACGCGTCTTTCGTCAGTTCGGGGCCAAGGTCGACACGCAGCCAGGTGAAGAAAAAGTCACGAAGTTTGGCCCGTGTCCGCCGGTCGCTCACCATGCGTTCGGCCTGCCGCCGCACCTGCTCCGGTGTGGCGAGTTGGTTTTTCACTGCGGCCTCCCAGAGTGATTGGTCGGGGAGTGAGTCCCAAAGTCCAAACGACAGCCGCGCTGCTGTGGCGAACGGATCGGTGACAGCGGCCGACTCGCGAAACAAGAACCGTGGTGAGCCAAGCACGAGAAGGATCGATCGTTTGAGAGCGGTGTCGAGATCGGGCGCGTCGGCGAAGGGGCGATCGATCACCAAGGCTCGGAGGTCATCGGTGAGAGGGCGGCGGAATGCCCGCTCGGCAAACGTCGCGGCAAACCGCCGCAGTTTGTTGGCGCGGTCGGGAGCATCCCGCTTCACGTTGGCCAGATGTTCGATGTGGTCGATCACGTAGGCCGCCGTCTCGCCGGCGGCCGCCGTGGCGGCGGAAAACCATTCCTTTGAGAGCGTCGTGCCCCGCTCGTAGCCGATCGACTTATCATCGGGAGGAAACGGGGTCGTGGCGACGAATACCTGCGGGCTGTCGAGCGGAATGAGCACCCTCTCCGGCACTGGCTCCAGATCGCCATGCGGCGGCTTCCACAGCAGCGAGATCGAAGCGTCGGTGAAAGGCTCATGTTTCTTGTTGTCGACGCCCTGATTGGCCTTTGAGAATTCCAGCCGCAGTGGATATGTCCGGCCACCGAGGAGCATCAGACTGGCACGGTACTCTGTATCAGCGCCCGACTTCACGTAGGCGTCGATGAGTGGCGGTTCATACCACGCTGTGTTGAGGGCGAGTTTTGCCGAGTGCTCGGTACGAATGACAAACTCATAGAGGCCTGTCTCCGGGGGCACGATCGATCCGGTCCACCGGATGGCAAAGCGATTAGGCTCGAATTGTTCAGGGTCAGGTCCTTCGACACCGAAAAAGAAATTGACCTGCGGATCGATCCGTTCGAAGACAAGGTCCTTCCGGTCAAAGTTACGGCCGTGGAAATATTCACCGCGGAGGCCACGCCGGAGATCGGCGTTTGGGCCTCGGCCGCGGAAGCTTGCGAACAGGTCAGCCAGGGTGTTGTGGTATTCTCGTATGGTGAGTCGCGAGAGTTCCACGCGGGCGGGACGGTGACGATCACGGGCCAGAGGTGAATAGAACGTCCCATGAATGAATTCGGCGACGTTTCGGGCGGCCTCGTCACGCACCGCCTGTGGATCATCCTCAGGCATCGTCTCATCGATGTACGCCGCAAGTTGGTTGATCGAACGATCGCCGATCAGGGGTTCGGGGGTATCGGCAGTCCCTGCGCCGTTTTCGCCATGGCAGCGGCCGCAATGTTCGCGGTAGATCACCGCTCCGGGAGGTTCGTCCGGCGCTCTCAAGACATACCCGCCCC
>JAQBZA010000266.1 GCA_027622795.1 Planctomycetota bacterium
GTGTCGGACTTTCCTGCCGTGGCCCCGGATATGAAGCAGCCTCCCGTCGATGTGTTCGTCACGCCATCCCTGGCGCTGCCGGCCGAGGCACCTCCGCCTGGCGGTGGCGAGCCCGTCGTCGACCTGCGATTGCTCAAGGCAGGCCAACGACTACGGTTGTGGGTTGGGGGAGGAATGGTGGTCTTCGACATGGTTGATCCGAAGACTGGTGAGGCGATTCAGCAACCGATCCCGCGGCGGGTATGGATCACCGGCACCGGTGATCCACATCGCATTGAACGTGGGGAATCGATTGTGATCCAGAGACGACCCGGTATCAGTGGGCACAGTCCGCCCGACGAAACAGTGGGGCCAATTCAAGCGATCACGATGTAGGCCGAGGCTAGCCTCACTCGTCGACTGTCGCTTCGGCGGCTTCACGCTCGGCTGACCAGCCGACCCGCTTCTTGGAAAGGCCGATTTTCCGTTCGTCGGTGTCGACCCGAAGTACCTTTACCTCGACCTCGTCACCTACCTGAACCACGTCTTCGGCATTCTCCACCATCTGGTCGGAGATTTCGGAAATGTGCAGGAGGCCCTCGAGCCCGTCTTCCAAGCCGATAAACACGCCGAAGTTGGTGATCTTTGTGACTGTGCCTTTCACGACGTCACCGGCCTTGTACCGCTGCGGGATGTCGGTCGACCATGGATCATCGCCCATCTGTTTGAGGCCGAGCGCGATACGCCGCCGCTGCTGATCGACAGACAGCACCTTGCACTCAACCTCCTGCCCCTTCTCCAGCATCTCGCTGGGATGGGTCACCTTCCGCGTCCACGACATATCGGTGACATGAAGCAGGCCGTCAACACCATCGTCGATCTCGATGAAAGCACCGTAATTGGTGAGATTGCGGACCACACCCTTCACGAGCGCGCCCGGCGGATAGTCGGCGGCCACCTTCTCCCAGGGATTCTGCTGGGTCTGCTTCATTCCCAGCGAGATTTCCTGCTTCTCCTTGTTGATCGCAAGCACAACCACCTCGACCTCGTCACCCGGCTTTACGAGCTCACTCGGATGGCTCACCCGCTTCGTCCAACTCATCTCAGAGATGTGCACGAGCCCCTCGACGCCGTCTTCAAGCTTCACAAAGGCACCGTAACTCATCACGTTCACCACCGTACCCATGCACACGGTGTCGACCGGATACTTCTCGGCGACCTGTGCCCATGGGCTGGCCGTCCGCTGCTTCATCCCGAGGGCGATCTTCTCGCGCTCGCGGTCGATGTGAAGTACTTGGACCTCAATTTCCTGGTCGATCGACACCATCTCGCTGGGGTGGCCGATCCGACCCCACGACATGTCGGTGATATGGAGCAGGCCATCGATACCACCGAGGTCGACGAACGCACCAAAGTCAGCGATATTTTTCACGATGCCGCGGCGGACCTGGCCCACGTCGAGCACCTCCATCAGTTGCTTCTTCCGCTCTGCCCGCTCCTGTTCGATGAGGGCCCGGCGAGAGACCACGATGTTGCGGCGGACATCATCGATCTTGAGCACGAGGCACTGGATCGCGCGGCCGCAGTAATCGCCGATATCGGCCGGACGGCGGATGTCGACTTGGCTGGCCGGCAGGAACACGTTGACGCCCGAGATGTCGACCAGGAGGCCGCCCTTGATCTTGCGGAGCACATAGCCGGTGACGACGTCGTTCTCTTTGACGCTCGACATCACCTTGAGCCAGTCTTCGATACGCTGGGCCTTCCGCTTCGAGAGCGAGATCATGCCCCGCTGCTCTTCGAGGGCGCCGTCCTCGAACTCCTCAAGGAGCACCTTCACGGTGTCGCCGACCTCGGGAACCGGCTCTCCCTCATCCCATTCGTTGCGAGGGATCTGGCCCTCGCTTTTGTAACCGATATCAACGAGCACAAACTCGTCGTCAACCCGCAAAATCTTGCCCTCAAGCACCGCATTAGGCGACAGCGTTGCAGCGCCTACCGAGTACTCCTCGGCTTCGGCGCCGGCGAGAGCTTGTTCCAGTTCCTTATCGAGATCGTCTCCGAGTTCCAGTTCGCGAATGAGATTGCGGTTGACCATGAAGAAGGGTTTTCGTCGGACGAAAAAAGGGTAAGAGGAAAGGGTTACTCGGGCCACGCAGATCGAGCCGCGTAGTGTAGCAGGCCTCTGGAACCCGAACAATCGAGCGTTTTTTCCAGCGTGCCCCCGCCTGCCTGACCCATCCTTCCGTTCTCCACACGGCCCCGGGGGACGCGTTTTGCCGATACCTGGAAACATCGTGAGGGCACACCCGGAATGATCGGCGCGGCATGAACACGACACGCCATGCATGGAGATGTCGCGGCGGGGTAGTGCCGTGGGGCCGGCTTGCGACGCGGCTGGCTGCGACGGCACTGACCGCCCTTCTGGTCGCCCCGGCCCATGGGCAATTTCTTGATGCCCAGCCGGCAGCACGCGGGCCGCGGCTTGGAGACACCCGCTCGCAGCGGTTTCGCGTGGGCATGATTGTGGGGGCCACGGCGGGCAGTCTTCGCGACATCTACGCCACGATGCCTGTGCCCGGAGAGTGGCCGGAGCAGCAGGTGCGGGTGGTCGAGGAAGACGTATCACCTGAGGTTCGCAGCCTCCGCTACCGCACGCTGCCTACGGGTGTCTCGCAACTCATCATCGAAATTCCCAATCTGAGGGCTGGCACGAAAGCCCAGGCGATCGTGACATTTGAACTCATACGGGCGGCACTTCTGCCGCCGGAAGAAACGAGCGACCTGCGCCCGCCAGTCAAGCCAGGAAGGGAGCTGCGGATGTTTCTCGCCCCCAGCCCATATATCGAATCGCGGCACCCCAGAATTAAGCAGCTCGCCAAGTCGACCACTGAAGGTCTCGAGGGGTGGTCTAAGGTTGAAGCAATCTACGACGCGGTTCGAGAAACGGTCGAATACCGCAATGGGGAACTGAAGGGGGCCGCTCGAGCCCTGGCAGATGGGTGGGGAGACTGCGAGGAACTGACATGCCTGTTCATCGCGATGTGCCGGTCTGAGGGCATCCCGGCCCGCACCGTTTGGGTTGAGGGCCACTGCTATCCGGAGTTTTATCTGGAAAGTGCCGCTGGCGAGGGCTTCTGGTTTCCCTGCCAAGCCGCCGGCACACGGGCTTTTGGCGGAATGCCCGACCAACTCCCGATCCTGCAGAAAGGCGACAACTTTCGCGACTCCGACCGGCCCGGGAAGCCTCTCCGCTACATGTCTGAATTCATCCGCGGTTCGGCTGTCAACGGCGGCGGTGCTCCGCAGGTTGAATGGATTCGCGAACCCGGGTGAGCTACCCCTCGTCGCCATCCGATTCCACGCCAGCAAAGGCAGGTTCTTCCTTGGCCACGGGCATGAACCAGGGCGTGGCAATCGTGAGCCCAGCTCCGCGCCAGACAGCCTCCATCCGTTCTCCAGCCAGTCGCACCGTCTTTTCCCGTCCTCGGCCCGCCAGTGATGCGCGGTTGGCCCACGGTGTAACTGGGCCTTCGAATCCTGCTTCGTGGGCGGCCTTCACAATGGCCGATGCATCGATCACTCCGGTCTCTCCCGGCAGCAGGCGTTGTTGAGCAGTGAGATCGCGCCCGGAAACTTCGCGTGCGGCGTCGGAAACCCGGACCTCCACGATCCTCCCAGCCGGCACTTTGGTGATCAATTCGACAGGTTCACCGGTCACGTGCAGCGCCCAGGCATCGACGACCACGCCAACCTGGCCGTGGGCCGCTGCCACGAGGCCCAGCAATTCCTCGAAGGTGGTAATGAACTGGTGGGTCTTGCCTGCTCGTGCTTCCGTCTCTGGCCGAATCGCCAGACCAAGTTGAATGCCGCGGGAGGCGAGTTGCTCGCCGATCGTGTCGAGCCGTGCGCGATGGAGTTCAAAACAGTCCTTGAAACCATGCTCAGCCGAAGCCGGTTCAACGGTTGCGACCGCGCGAATCGCCTCTGCCGCCTGTGCCACATCAAGGCGAGCTGGTAGGAGTTTCAACTCAGCCGCAAACGTCTCGTCATCGGCAGCCAAGTCGACAGGGAGCCGGAAGCTGCCGACTTTCAGCCGCGCACTGACCATCAACCGCCGTGCATGATCAGCTCCGTACGCCTCTGCCTGACGCTGGAAATCAAGGATGTCGAGGTCAAGGGCCTCAAAACCGAATGACAGAGCCAATTCAATCAATTCGCTGGGGCGGCCCGAGAGCGGCAGGCCATAAATGCTGAGATTTCGAAACATGCGGGAAGGTTCCTTCAAAAAAATGGGCGGTCCCCAGTAGTATGACGGCGCGGCCCCGGATTTTGAAGGAGGGGGGCGAGAGGCCGTCGACCGACTTACTGAGTCGGGAGCGTATTGAGGTTCATCCCGAGTCGCTTTGCCTTCCGGTAGAGCGAGGTGCGATTGATACCGAGGGCTTTGGCGGCCGCGTCCCGCCGCCAGCCATGCCTCTCCAGCGCTGCGAGAATCAGCTGCCGCTCTGGATCAGCGAGGGCCTGCTTGAGGGCGACGCCCGCGGCCTGCGGGGCCTGCAGGGTGGCGGGGAGATCGGATCGCTCAATGTGGCTTCCACGGCCCAGCAGGACCGCCCGCTCCACGGCGTGCTGGAGTTCTCGAACATTGCCGGGCCAGGCATGCTGCTGCAGTGTCGCTGCGGCATCCGCCGCGAAGCCCTCGATAGCCCGTGGCACCATGTGGGCTGCCCGTTTCAGAAAGTGTGTGGCCAGCGGGAGGATATCGGCGCGGCGAGCTCGCAGCGGAGGCATCTCGATCGCCACCACGTTGATTCGCCAGTATAGATCGGCGCGAAAGCGGCCGTCGGCCATGAGTTTGTCGAGCCGTTCGTTGGTGGCGAGAATGACGCGGGCGTCAACCCGCTGCGTGTCGCCCCCTCCCAGCGGCTCAAACTCAAAGTCCTGCAGCACTCGCAAGAGCTTGACCTGCAACGCCGGTGACGCGGTGGCGATCTCGTCAAGAAAGATCGTGCCCTGATCGGCGCGGAGAAACATGCCATCGCGGGTGGTGACCGCGCCAGTGAAGGCGCCGGCGACATGGCCGAAGAGCTCACTCTCCAGCAGTGATTCCGCCAGGCAGCCACAGGCCACTTCGACAAACCTCCCGCTCCGTCGGCTGGTGGCATGAATATGGCGGG
>JAQBZA010000267.1 GCA_027622795.1 Planctomycetota bacterium
GCGACATTCGAGAACTCTTCTCGGGCACCGGCGCCGCCACCGAGGCCTACAGCGTCATCGAGCAGGGGCGGGTCGACGCGCTCCTGGTTGCCTCAGGCCGGGATCGCCGCATTGTCTTCGAAGAGGCGGCTGGCATCACCCGGTTTCGTGCCCGGCGGGCCGAGGCCCTCCGCCGGCTGGAGCGAACCGAGCAAAACCGGCAGCGGCTCGCCGATATTGTCAGCGAAGTGAGCGGGCGGCTGGAGACGGTCACCCTGCAGGCCAAGCGGGCGCGGCGCTGGCGGACAATGACCGATACGCTCAGGGCCTTCCGCGTGGCGGCAGCCACGCAGGATCTCGCCACCGTCGACGTCACGATCACCGCCGTCGCCACCGCCATCAAGGAGGCTCGCGAACTCCATCTGGCCACCGAAGCACGGGCCGCAACCGCGTCCACCCGGATCGACGAACTCTCTGCCCACGAGCGCGACCTTCTGCCCCAGCTCGCAGCACAGCAAGACACCACCACGCACAAGTGTGAGTGGGCCGCCGCTGCTGCGGCACGGCTTGGCCTACTCCAGTCGCGGCATCGCGAAGTCACCGATGAGATCACGCGTAGCGAGGCCGACCTGCAAGCGGCGCGGCATGACACCCGCGCCGTCAATGCAAAGATCGATGCGGCCCGCTTGGTGCTCGATGCTCTGCTCACCGAGGCCGCCCAGATTGCCACGCTTGTGGAACGCCAGGAAGAAGCTGTGGTCGGTACCCACAAGGATGCTACGGTATTGCGGCGTCAACTCGATGAGCGAGCGGACACACTCGCTGCACTCCACCAAGCGCGAATCGAGATCCAGACAGCCTCCGACCAGGCAGCAGCCCGCCTGGCGGAGGCAGGCCGTGGAATGGAGGCCTGGCGATCCCGCATCGACTCAGCCCGCAGCCACTTGGCGCGGGGCCAGGAGGCGGCTGCGACATGGGAGGGCAATCTTGCCACACTCACTCGGGGCCTGGACCGCATCACGCACGATGTGGATACCCTGGAGGCGAAGCAGCGGCAGTTGGCGATCACCCTCGAAACAGCCTGGCAGTCACTCGCCTCCGGGAAAGCAAAGCTCGAAGCCTGCGGCGAGCGTCGGGCTGTACTCGCCGAAATGATCGATCGCCACGAGGGCCTGACTGACGCCGCACGACAGTTGCTCGATGTCGGCGGAGGGATTCCAGGCCTCACCGGCACGGTGGCTGACCTCGTCGTTGCCGATGAGCCTTGGGCGACGCTGGTCGATCTCGCCTTGGGGATTCATGCCCAAAGCCTCGTGGTCGAGTCGCTTGATCCCCTCTTCACGGGCACGACCCCGTGGGCCGCTAACGCCGAAATCAGCGCGGCGCTCGCTGCTGGTGGCCGCGTTACTTTCACTGCCCCCACAGCGCTTCGCGAGCCGCCGGAGTTCGAACCGACCGGCCCCGACATCATTGGCCGTCTTGACCGCCTCATTGCCACCACTGGAGCGGGCCACGACACCGTGCAGGACACGCTCCGCCGCAAGCTACTGGGGAGAATCTGGGTGGTGGAGTCGCTCGACCAAGCTTCTATGCTGGCTGCTACCGCCCCCGAAGGCATCGTCTTCATCACCCGCGCTGGCGCCAGCCTGTCAAGTGCTGGAACCTTCGAACTCGGTTCGCTGGGCAGTGGCCTCGCCCTCGTATCCCGCCGCAGTGAATGGCGGGCAATCGACGAACGCCATCATGAGTTGACCGCCGCCGTCGCCAAGCAGGAGGAGACGATCGAATCGTTGCAGGCGGAAGCAGCCGACATTCAGCAGCAGATTCGCCACGCCCTTGTCCGCAGGCAGCAGGCGGGTGAGCAGATCGCCGCCTCCCGCGCCGAACTCGGCCGCGCCCTCCGTGAACAGGAGGCGGCCCATGTCGCCCTGGCCGCGGCGGAGGCCGGCCTTCACAACGCCGAGCGGGAAGCGGTTGAGCTCGCCCAGGCCCGCGAAGCGGCAGCCGCTGCCCTCGCCGACCACGACGAGCGGATCCAGGAGGCGCAGGCCGCAGTCACGGCTGCCCGTGCCGCGCTCGATGGCCTCGACCGCAGCCGCAACGAAGTGGCCGAAACGATCCAGGGGCTCAAGGCCGACCGTGTGGCCTGTGAAGCCCGCATCGCTGAGGCCCGCAGCGCCGTGGAGGCGACGATCGGTGCGGCAGCCATTCGCCGCGCCGACGTCGAGGCCGCCGCCCGCCGTCGCACGGCCGCGGAGGGTCGACTGCGGACGGTGGAGCTCGACTTGCTCACGGCGACAGCAGCCCACGCCGAATTGATGGTCTCCGCCGAGCAGGCCCGCGATGCCCTCGCGGCGATCACAGCTGACCGTGTCGCGGTGGCCGCCGCCATCGACGCCGAGGATACCGAGATCACCCGGACCCGCGCCGACCTCGCCGCCCTGAGCGAGCGGATCCACCGGCTCGACCTCGAAGCAGGGGAAGCCCGGCATACCCGCAGCCGGATCATCGAGCGGATTCGCGACGATTACGATATCGTGATCGAGGGGACGACGCTGCTCGAGCCTGTCACCGACGCTGACGGCGTGGTGATCGAAATCCCTGCGGACCGCAGCGAGCTCGACCAGCGGATCGAGGAACTCCGCCGCAAACTCGCCTCGATGACAACCGTCAACATGGAGGCACTTGCCGAAGCCGACGCGCTCGCCGAGCGGCTGAAGACGTTGGAAACGCAACTCACTGATGTCACCGACGGCAAGCAGGCGATTGAACAATTGATCGCCCGAATCGACGACGAGAGCCGGCGGCTGCTCGGTGAGACCATCGAAACCGTCCGTGGCCATTTCCGGGAACTTTTTGAGCGGGTGTTCGGCGGGGGGCAGGCCGACATCGTTCTCGATCCGGACGTCGACCTCCTCGAGACGTCGGTGGAAATCGTGGCCCGGCCGCCCGGGAAGGAGCCCCGTAGCATTTCACTCCTTTCTGGCGGGGAAAAAACCATGACCTGTGTCGCCCTGCTGTTGGCGATCTTCCGCTCCCGGCCAAGTCCGTTCTGCGTGCTCGATGAGGTTGATGCCGCTCTCGATGAGGCGAACGTCGACCGGTTCGTCGGTGTCCTCCGAGACTTTCTCTCCTCAACCCAATTCATCGTGGTCACGCATTCGAAAAAGACAATGGCAGCCGGCACGACCCTCTATGGCGTCACGATGGAAGAGTCGGGCGTGTCAAAACGGGTCTCGGTCCAGTTCGAGACAGCCGCTTCGGCGGCTGCAAAAAACCGCGCGAAAGCAGCATGAAACCCCCTTTGAAGCCGGGGCAGGTGATCCGCTGGCCTGTCCCCGACAGGCCGTCCATGTGGTGCCACCGGCGCCTTCGCAAAGAACGGCTCAAGTCTCACGACAGGATCTTTCGATCTACATCCTTGGTTAGACATGCCGTCGCGACGACCGGTGCCTAAGCCGGGTGGTGCGACGGGATGGAGCAGGGGGGATACCTGCGAGCCGCCGACCATGGCTGACGTGTCGCAATGGCACGACTGTCCATGAGTCGTTCTCACATGCCCCCCGGCTCTCATGCCGGCCTTCACGGGGCGCGCTGACGCGGCCGTTCCCTTGAATCGATATGCCGCGTCAATGGGGGGCTGGATTCCACTGCTCGCATCCGTGCGGTGGGGACTGGCCACGGACAATTCCGGATACGAATGATCCACATGGAGTCCACGCGATGAAGGTTTTTACCACTGGCCAGGTCGCCAAGATCTGTAAGGTCGCCCCACGAACCGTGAGCAAATGGTTCGATTCGGGCCGGCTCAAGGGCTACCGCATTCCCGGTTCACAGGATCGCCGCATCCCGCGGGAATACCTGATCAAGTTCCTCAAGGAGCACGGCATGCCGCTGGGCGATCTCGAGGATGAAGCCATGGCAAAGGTGCTGCTCGTCGGTCAGGACCAGGTCCTGATCGAGAATCTGAAGCGGCAACTGCCGGTCGACAAGTCATTCAAAATCCAGGTTGCTGCCAGTGGCTTCGAGGCCGGCATCCAGGCCGAGAGCTTCCACCCCGACTGCATCGTGGTGGACTACTCGATCGGCCGCATCGATGCCCAGCAGATCTGTCAGAACCTCCGCCGCAACGCCGAGTATGCCGAGACGATCGTGATCGCTCTGCTGCCCGACGACGGCTCGCAGATCACGATTGACCGGGCCCACGTCAATGAGGTCTTCAAGAAGCCCTTTGACGCCGCCCTCCTTGCCGAGCGTCTGCGGACGCTGATCGGGGCCCGCAAGGAACTGGTGTAAGCGAGTCTTCACCGGAACGTCCACACCCATGAGGCCGCGGGTCGATGTGAGCAACAGACACATCGGCCCGCGGCTGCTTTACGCCCGCGGGGCCATCCATGGCCCCCGCGGGCTTGCCGACCTCCGGTCGGAACGGGGCGTCGCCTCCAGCGACGCAGTCAAAGGTGGGGCCACGGAGGCTCACCTTTGGTGAGCCGACCGTAAGCGGCGGCAGGCCCGAAGGGATGCCACCGCGCGAACGCAGCCTTGCCGACCTCCGGTCGGAACGGGGCGTCGCCTCCAGCGACGCAGTCAAAGGTGGGGCCACGGAGGCTCACCTTTGGTCACCAATCGCTGCTATGATGCGGTGGCATGAACGACTCACCCCATGGCGTTCGGATGATCGACGTCGGCGGCAAGCCGGTGACGGTCCGCACGGCGCGGGCGACAGGGCGTCTCCGGGCGGAGCCGGAAACGATTCGCCGGATCCGGGCAGGCAGCCTCGAAAAGGGCGACGCCATCGCAACCGCCCGGATCGCTGGGATTACGGCCGCCAAGCAGACCAGTAGCATCATCCCCTTGTGCCATCCGCTGCCACTCGAGTCGGTGGCGGTCACGATCAGCTTCGATGACCCAACTGCGGTGTCAATCGAGGCCGTCGTCCGCGCCACGGCCCGCACGGGTGTCGAGATGGAGGCGCTCGTCGCCGTGACCGCCGCCGCCCTCACGCTCTACGACATGTCCAAATCGATCGACCCCGGCATGTCGATCGAAGCCGTCCAGCTCGAAGAAAAAACCGGCGGCATCAACGGCGACTACCGGCGAGGCTAGAGCGAAGGCCCCGGTGCGTTGCCGCAGCGCTGGCTGCTGCGTCATTCTGGGGGCGGCTGGCTTCACGAAAC
>JAQBZA010000268.1 GCA_027622795.1 Planctomycetota bacterium
GGGGGCATGTAAGGCAAAGGCTGACACGACCACGATTAAAAACTCGGCGAGCGCTACAATTCCGATCACGGAGACGGTGCGCGATCGTCGGTATGCGAGTCCGCGTCGTGCCAGCTGGCCGAGCGATCGAATGACGCCATGCGAACGTCCACCCTCTGACCAACGATACGGCTCTTCATCTCGAAGCAGTGACAACGGGGTGGCATGCGCAGCACGGCGCGACGCCCACCAGACTGCCACCAGCGAGATGGCGGCAGCGGCAACCATCCCGGGCCACATCGCCACCATCCTCGGCACCGCCGCACCAAAAACCTGCCGGGAGCCGGTCGCCACGGCCTCTTCCCAGGATTGTCCGAGCCATGCCAGGAGCGCGGCCGACCAGACAGGGGCCACGATCATTCCGAGGACACCCCCGCCAAGAACAGCAAAACTCCCGACCCAGAGCCAGAATTCAGACAGCCGATCGGCTGACCAGCCGATGGCCACAAGCAGGCCGGCCTCACGACGATGGGCTGCCACAAGGAGATGAAAGAGCAACCACTCGAGGAGTAGTCCCGCCACCACAATCACCAACGACAGTCCGAGGAAGAGCCCCCCGAAGGGAGTGGAGCCACGCGCTGCCTCGTCCGCTTGCTCAGCTACCGCCACGATGCGGAAGCCAAGTTCTTCTGGATGTAAGGCTGCGGCAAGTTCGCCCCGCACCTGATCGGCGTGCGGAATCGCGCTGGCTGGCGCGTGCCACGCCGTCGTCTCCCCAAACCGGCTGGCTGCAATCGCCCGTGCCGTAGCCAGTGACACGAATGCCTTCGGGGCGGCACCGTATTCCTTCCAGTAGCGATCATCCTGATCATTCGGAGCGACGGTGCGAACACGGGTTCGATCGAAAGGAAACGGAGGATCCCAGTCGGCAATCGATTGCTCGTCAGTCACGCCCTTGACCTCCGGCACAAGTTCTCGTGCCACAGCAGCCCCCCGCATCGCGGCGATCCCGCTAATCTGGAGTCGATGCGTCACCTCTTCAACGCGCCCGTGGAGCGTCTCGGGTAGAAACGTCGTGATCTCGAGGGCATCGCCGACGGCCACAGGGCTTCCTTGGGCGATCAGATCGTCGGCCATCCACCGATCGATGATGATTTCATCGGGTTCCGGCAGCGGCAGGAGACGATCATTATCGTCGACGACGTTGCCGGCCGGGTGCGCCATGGTGTCAAGGCCGACGATGGTCGAGTAGGGAATCGATGCGTTACGACCCGCCAGTTGGATGTTGTTGGCCAGGAAGACCAGTGAAGGACGCCCCTCGAGAGGGCCGAGCACACGAGCCGCCGCTCGGTCAACCGACCGATCAAGGACGAGGCGGCTCCCCACAAGCCGTAGTGAAGCCGGCGATGATTCCGATCCGTTCACGGCCGTCAGGCTGAGTCCGTAATCAGCCAAGTGCGGTGCCAGACAACGCTTCCACTGCCTTGCGCCCGTCTCACGGGCATTGCCAGCCCCGGTGCGGGAGACGTCCAACAAGGCATTGGCCACCCCACCCTCACGGAGGATCGCCTGGGCGACGGCGAGCGACGTGACAGCGAGACCGCTGGTCACCTGCTTCGGCTGGAGCGAAAAGTCGCCCAGACTCCCCCGCGGCAGCACGGCTGCCAGTCGCAATCGACGGCTGATCGATTCCGTGGTGCGTCTGCCAAGCGGGCTGTCGGCCGGCACATCCATACGTTCTGCAACCCGTAGCACAACCGGTTTGCCAACCGCCGTGCCGAGAGTCTCTGCCAGGGCTGCGTTGATTGCCACCGCATCGGTTCCCAGCTGAGGCGTCGCAGCGAAGCCCAGCGCCGGCAGGTTGTCGCACGCCAGGAGCGTGGCCCGGGCAGCGACCCGGCCGCGGTCACCGGAGGGCGGCGCCTCGACCGCAATTTCCATGATGAGGGCTGGGAGAACAGTCGCCTCCACAGCCTGGTCCGCATTCAGGCACGCGGTCAGTTCATCCGCGAGTTCCGCCCGAAAGGGTGTGTCGGCAATCACCACCGTCCGGATTGCCCCAAGCCGCAACCGGGCGAGGTCGAGCAGACCACGGTGCATGGCATCACCAACGCCGAGAGCGCCAGCTATCGTCGCGGTAACGACCCCGCTGGCGGCCGCCAAAGCCGCCACCTGAGGCCACCACTGACGAGAACAACGCCGGGCGAGACCTACGAGCGTGCGAACCGCCCCGCTGATCATGACCGTGCCACTTCGGAGGAGTCCGGTTCAAGCCGACCATTGACGAGTTGCCGCACCATCCCCGTACCTGCTGCGATCCGCTCGGCGATCGAAACCGAATGGGTGACGACGATCAGTAAAGAAGACATTTCGCTGGTCAATTCGACCAGTAAGTTAGCGACCGCCCCTGCCGCGTTGCCATCAAGTTGCCCTGTCGGCTCATCGGCGAGGATCACCTGCGGTGAGTGGATGAGGGCGCGAGCAATCGCCACCCGTTGTCGCTCACCACCGGAAAGCTGGGCAGGTGGATGCTCGACACGGTTGGCCAAGCCGACCCGCTCGAGCAAGTGGAGGCCACGCGCTTCAATCTCTTGTGTCACCCGCCCGGTGGCAAGTGCCGGCAGCACCACATTGTCGATCGCGGAGCAACCGGCAAGCAGATGATGTTCCTGGAAAACAAACCCGATGCGTTGATTCCGGTAGGCCGCCCGGTCGGCAGGAGACAGGGCAAATGGATCAACGCCATCCAAACACACGTGTCCCGCTGTCGGAACCTCAAGCGTACCAAGGATTGACAGGAGTGTGCTCTTACCGGACCCACTCGGCCCCATCACCACCAGCCGCTGACCGGCCTCCATGCGGAGTGATACATCATCGAGCACCACGAGCGGACCCGTGGGAGACGGATACTGTTTCGCAACTCGGTCGACCTCGAGCACCCGCAGCCTCCTGCCGTTCAACCCCGGAATGGCTCGAGCCGACACAGGATGTGCTCGGGAATCAAGACGGCCTCCGGCTTCCGTCCTGGGTGCATGAGACACCGCACCGCCACGACCCGCCCCTTGGCAACAAGCCGCCCGGCCTGCTCAAAGAGAAAAGAGTACGTGATGCTCGTGCGACCAACGTCGGCGACTGCCACCGTAATCGAGACCTCTTCTCCGAAGCGGACGGCTGACATGTAATCACACGAGGCAGAAACCCGGGGCCAACTGGCATCGATGCCGTCAGGCCCGCGATCGACAACGGGCACCCCGGCAGTGCGAAGCAATTCATGCTCCACCGACTCCATCCAGAAGAAAAACGCCGAAAAATGCGCGATGCCTGCCGCGTCCGTATCGCGAAACTCCACCCGGCGTCTCGTCGACAACCCCCGCACGTTGCGTGACTCTGGGGTTGGACTTGTCAACGTGGAGCGCCCAAAAAGCAGGTGACCTATTCTCCGACATATGGCAACAAGGCCATGAAGCGGGCTCGTTTGATGGCACTCGTCACAGCATGCTGACTAGCGGCCGTGCACCCGCTTTTGCGGCGGCCGATGATCTTTGCCTGCCTGTTGACAAGTTTGCCGAGCAGTTCCAGATCCTTGTAATCGACATACATCGGCTTGGGCCGAACGCCGTCAATGTAGATCGGATCGCGCCGCTTCACCTTGGTGCGCGGCTTTGCCTTTTTGCGAGCGGACTTGGCGAACTTGGCTGGAGGAGGGCTCATACACTTTCAATGCCGGAGCGGCGGTTAAGACACGGTTTGGAACAAATTGACATCACTTCAGAATGAACGATTTCCCGCTGAATGCAAGGGCATCCACGGAAACGCTCACGGGAGCCAAGGCCCATGCCCTGGCTCCCGTGATGAATTGCGAGCCTGCAGAATTTTTGAAAGGCCCTCGTGGATGACAAATCCTAGTAGCGATCTCCACCACCGTAGCCACCACGGCCACCACCACCGCCGTAGCCACCTCGACCACCGCCACCACCACCGTAGCCACGTCCGCCGCCACCACCGCCGGGACGCGGAGTCCGCTCACGGGCCTCATTCACCGTCAACGGACGGCCGTTGATCTCGCGACCATTCAACTGGGAGATGGCAGCCTGCAGCCCCTCGTCAGTCTCCATCTCAACAAAACCGAAACCACGGGAACGTCCGGTCTCACGATCGGAGATTACCTCAGCACTTCGCACGGCACCATGCGGAGAAAACATCGCTTCGAGATCCGCAGACGTGGTGGACCAAGGCAGGTTCCCCACGTAAATCTTCCGAGCCATAAACTCAAAACCTCAGTTCTCGGGAGCTGAACCAAAACCAATCGACTCATCGACCATCGCCAATCGCACGAACCGCAACTCCCGATCGGACCGGAGGGTGCAGACGAATAGTCAGTCGGACTTGGGGAAGGCTACCACTTCAGGACAAAACCCACAACGGTGGTGCTCAAAAGAAAGCGGGGACTGACGAGATCATTCAGGGCCCAAACAGCTCGTCTGCAACGGGAAAACAGGCTGTGCGACCCAATTCGTCCAAACGGCGCTGCTGGCCGGACTCAGGCCAGGCTGTCACGCCCTCCACCTCAGGCATCAGTTCGACGAGCTGTTCGATGATCATATCGACGAGCCTGCCGGTCGCCGTACCACGCGTTCGATCCCGAATCGCCGCAGCAGTTTTCATCAGGCGAATCATTCGAGCTCGCTCCAACACCGGTCCGGCAAGTTGCCCCTCGGCCTCGACCAACAGTTCCCCCACCGGAACGCTCAAAACCTGTTGCCAGCGAAGGAGTTGCGACAGCGTCAGGTCGCTTTCGGCCCGCTCCTGACGACGGACTTCGGCAATCGAAACACCCAATCGACGGGCCGCGTTTCGAAGGCTCACTTGCTGCCGCTGCCGAACCTCAGCAACCCTGTGGAAGGCCCGCCCCCGCATCCGCTGGTGTCTCGTCGTCCGGAGTGGCTTCTCCGGCACTTCGTCGAACTGAAATGCGTAGTCATATCGGCAATCGACTGAGGCCATGAGGCGTGTTCCGGAGTCGAGAGAGGAAACCCAGACCGGAGATTCTTTGAGGGCAGGTTTCGTGCCAAAACCAAAGACAACACGAAAAGGGCTTTTTTGCGGCTGAAAGCAAGCTTCCGATTCGTGCGCCGAAGGTCCGACACCTGTTGCCAGC
>JAQBZA010000269.1 GCA_027622795.1 Planctomycetota bacterium
TGCGGCTGGTCGACAAGCCCAACTGCGGCACGCTGCCCGACTTTGGCAACTTCCACGACTACGACCGCTACCTCGGCATGGAAGAGCTGATGCCCTTCGCGAAGGGAGTGAGCGCCAAGAGTCATGAATTCGACGACGCCGGCAACGAGGTGCGGACCGACTTTGCCAAGATGCTGAAGCTGATGCTGGCTGCCGGGTATCACGGCTGGGTCGGCATCGAATACGAGGGCACGACCCTCGCTGAGGCGGAGGGCATCCGCGCCACCAAGCGGCTGCTCGAACGACTGAGGGCCGACCTCGCCAATTGACCAAACGAGAAGTGAGGGGTAGAGTTCGCTGCCCATTCCTCCTGTCGACGGGCGCAAAGCCCGCCACCATGCCCGACATTCAGCCCCCCACCTGCCTCCACACGCCAGCCGCCGCCTCCACCACCCTCCTCCCACGGGAAACGAGGCTCGTCACCAAGCCCCGCCGTCACAGCGACCCGCTCACCCAGCGTGTGCTGGTGGCTTCAACGAGCATTGGCCGGGGGGTCTTCGCCCGGCGGCGGCTGTCGGCAGGCCTCGTGGTTGGTGAAATCCGCGGGCAGGTGCTCGACGCCCATCCGGAAGATGCCCAATATTGCATGGAGTTGGGGAGCGGCCGGATTCTCGAACCGACTGCGCCCTTTCGTTTTCTCAACCATTCTTGCGATCCGAACTGCGAACTCTTCTATTGGGAGGACGACCCAGGGCAGGAAGACCGGCTGTGGCTGCAAACGATTCGCTCGATCGACGCGGGCGAGGAACTTCTCATCGATTACTGTTGGCCAGCCGACGCGGCAATTCCGTGTCAGTGCGGGGCGACGAACTGTCGGGGCTGGGTGGTCGACCCGGAGGAACTCCACCTGATGGGCACGTCGAACTCCGCGGAGCCTGGCGACGCTGGGCGTGTCTCGCCGTAGCACTCTGCACGATCCTGGCCGGAATCGGCATTTCCCGCCTGCAGGTCGACGACGACCTGCGGTCACTTCTCCGGAGCGTCGACGCGGCCGACTCGGCCGACGATTTTCGGCGGATCGACGCGATCGCTGCCCGGTTTGGTGGGCCCGACGGCGATTGCATAGTCCGGGCCACGAGCCGCTCGGGCGACCTCTTCGCTCCGGCCACCCTCGCCGCCCTGCGGCGGCTGGCTGCTGACTTGGCTGCGGTCGACGGCGTCGTCAACGCGAAGTCGATCTTTGACATCCGTCGGGAAGGGCTCGCCGGGGCCGTGCTGCCGGTGATCCCGCGAACCAGTGAACCGCTGCCAGCCGACGAACTCGACGCGGTGAAGGCCCGGGCCATCCGCCATCCGCTGGTGGGCGGCCATCTGCTCTCGGCCGACGCCTCCGCCTCGCTGATCCTCTTGCGGCTGGCGGCGAACACCGACGCCCCACCGACCGCTGCCGCCGTGATCGAGCAGATCGAGACGGTGCTCCGCGAGGCTCGAGCAGCGGAGCCCGATCTTGCAGTCGAACTCACCGGCCTCCCTGTCCTCCGCCAGCAGGCAGCCCACGCGCTCCGCCGCGACATGCTGATCTTCAACTCGCTCGGCCTCTCGCTGGCCGTGGTCCTTTCGGCGACGGTGGCCCGCAGCCTGCGATCGACCGTGGTGGCCTGCGTGCCCCCCTTCGTAGGTGCCGTGTGGGCGATGGGGATCGTGGGGCTGCTCGGCATGCCGGTCAACATCCTGACGTGTGTCGTGCCGTCGCTCGCGCTCGTTGTCGGCACCTGCGATTCGATCCATTTCATCGAAGACATGCGGCGGAGCATCCGCCGCGGTATCGCGCCGGTCGCCGCATCGGCGGGGGCGCTCCGCAAGGTCGGCTCGGCCTGCGGGATCACGAGCCTGGTCACCGCCATCGGCTTTCTCTCGTTGGCCGCCGCCCGGATCGAGGCCGTTCGCAGCTTCGGCCTCGCCGCAGCCGCCGGTGCGATCGCCAGCTTCGCCGCGGTGTCGCTGCTCACGCCACTGATCGCTTCGACCCGCTTCTGTGAGGGTCTCCGGCTGGGCCGGTCATCGCGGCTTGCCGGCCGCACCGCGGCCGCCTTGGCGGCCTTCTCGGTGCGGCATGCCCGACCGATCGTGGCCATCGGCGCGGCGGCCACGATCATCCTGGCCTTCATCGGCACGGGGGTCGATGCCGACAACCGCGTCATCGACGCCCTGCCCAGCAATGCCACCGCCTCACAGGCCCTGGCACGTGTCGACGCCGAGTTTGGTGGCGTGATGGGCGTTGACGTGGTGGTTCGCTGGCCGGAGGGCGTGGCCTGGCGCGACGGGCCGCTCGTCACAGCCCTCGATGAGGTGCATGGCGTACTCGCTGAAGCGGGTGATATCGATCGGGCCATCTCGTATGCCACGATTGCCGGCACGCTGCCCGCTCGCGCCCGCCGTCGGCTCGATCCTACCGCGGTCGATGACATCATCGACCCAGACACCCGCACCGCCATCGTGCGAGCCCGCGTCGAGGATCGTGGCTCGCGAACGCTCGAAGGAGTCTACGACCGGGTGGAGAAGGGTCTCGCTGAACTCGCCGCCACCCGCCCCGGCTGGGAGTTTGATCTGGCAGGCATGTCGGTGGTGTCGGCCCGCAACATTCGCCAACTGGTGAGCGACCTCGGTGCCAGCCTGCTGCTGGAGGTCGTGGTCATCGGCGGGATCATGGCCGTCGCCTTTCGCTCCCTGATCACCGGGGCCGTGAGCATGCTGCCCAATGTCTTCCCGCTGTCGGTGATCGCCGCTGCCGTGGTGCTCTCCGGCCGGTTTCTCGATCCGGCCACCGTGATCGTGTTCAACGTCTGCCTTGGGCTGGCTGTCGACGACACCGTGCATGTTCTCGCCGCCCTGCGACGGAACCAGAAAGAAGGGATCTCGATGGCCACGGCCGTCCGTCGGGCGATCGCCGAGACCGGCAACGCGGTGGTGATCGGTGGAGTCGTGCTCTGCGTCGGCTTCGCGGCCGTCACCGTGAGCAGCGTGCCCTCGCTGGCCGGATTCGGTCGCCTCGCCTGCATGGCCGTGCTGGCCGCCACAGCCGCCGAGTTGGTGCTGCTGCCGGCGCTGCTCGTGGTGGCCCACGACTGGGCGCAACGCCTCGGCTACACCCGGCCCACCATGTCGGCCGTTTCCGCGACCACGTCGGCCACCGTCGCCACGGCGCGGACGATCTGATCCTCCGAGTGCTCGGCGGTGAGGAAAAATCGGATCCTGGCCGCCGACTCGCGAACGGCCGGATAGAGAATCGGCCGGGCGTTGATGCCCCGCTCGAGGAGCAGCTGCGACACGCGAATCGCCCGCGTTGAGCTGCCGACGATCACGGGAATCACCGGCGTGTCGCCGCTGGGCCCGGTGTCGAGGCCGGCGTCGATGGCCAGTTTCAAAAATAGCTCCGACCGCTCGCGAAGCACCGTCACCCGCCACGGCTCCCGCCGGATCACCCGCAGCCCTTCGAGGGCGGCCGCCGCGTTCGGGGGTGAGCAGGCGGTGGAAAAGACAAACGCCGGCGTCGTGTAGCCGAGATACTGGATCAGCCGCTCATGGCCGGCCAGATAGCCGCCCCCGGCTCCCAAGGCCTTGCTGATCGTGCCCATCCAGAGATCGCCAAGGGCGGGGTCGATGCCGAAGAAGTCGCAGATGCCGCGGCCTTCGGGACCCATCGTGCCCACCGAATGGGCCTCATCGACATAGAGCAGCGCATCATGCCGCTGCTTGACCTCGATGAAGGCCGGCAGATCGGGATAGTCTCCATCCATGCTGTAGACGCCCTCGATCGCGACGACGACGCGGCGGTAGTTGGGCCGCAGGTCGCGGAGCAGCGCATCGAGTTGCCGGTAGTCATTGTGGCGAAACGACCGGGTGGCCGCCGCCGAGGCGATCGCCCCCTGCACGATGCTGTTGTGGGCCAGCGCGTCGTAGAGAATCAGGTCCTCTTTGCCAAATAGGTGGCCGAAGACAGAGGCATTCGTGCCATAGCCGCAGGGAAAAACAACGGCCCGTTCCGTGCCAAGAAATGCCGCCAGCTCGGCATCGAGCTGATCGTGAATCGTGGTGTTGCCGCCGACCATCCGGCTTGCCGAGGCGCTGCAGCCGAAGCGATCGATCGCGTCCTTGGCGGCCTGTTTCACGGCAGGGTGCCCGGCCAGCCCGAGATAGTCGAAGCTCGTGAAGCTCACGGTGTCGACACCGTCGATCCGTGCGATGCGGCCCTGCACCGACTCGTTGGCCCGCAGAAATGGATTGTCGAGTCCCGCCACCCGCAGCCCCTCGAGCCGCTCTTCCAGAGCGCCGCACTCGGGAAAGGCATCGTCAACGACCGCGGGCACCGGGGTGGCCAGCTGCCGGTCACCGGCATCAAACATGCAGCTGGTCACGCGGTCGATCAGGTCGCCACAGGTGTAGATGTTGGCCAGCCACTCCTGGCGAAACCGCATGCCATAGCGGCCCTCGAGACGATGCACAGCATCGAGAAACCGGGCGGCGTCGATGCCGCACGAAGTCAGCGACGAATTCTCGGCGAGAACTCCTGAGGCTCGGGAGGGGCGTACCCGCGCCAACTCCTCGAAGACGATGCGGACGATCGTCGCCCGGCTCGCCGCAGCAGGGGATCCCCGATCGACCACAGCTCCAACTTCAACCATTGCATCCGCCATGAATGGCTTCCTCCGTTGTCCGCAGCATGCGAGCCGCTCACCTCGGTTATAGGGAATCGCACAGAAATCCGAATAGGTTGCGGCCCGCAGCGATCAGGCAAACCCTGCCGGCTGAAGAAAACTAGCCGTTCAGGAGTTTCCGAAGCACGAACGGGAGGATGCCGCCGGAACGGAACTGGTCGAGTTCCACCGGCGTGTCGATCCGCACCAGGCACGGAATCTCAAGCACCGAGCCATCCGGCCGCGTGGCCTTCACCACCACGGTCGCCCGCGGCGCGAGGCCCTCAAACGGAATGTCAAACGTCTCCTCGCCGGTGAGGCCGAGCTTCTGCCATGGCTCGAGCAGCACCAGCGGCAGCACACCCATGCCGACC
>JAQBZA010000270.1 GCA_027622795.1 Planctomycetota bacterium
GAGGAGTCCTGGGGTGTTGCAGTTCAGCCAACACACCCGCCGGCAGCACCACCGTCGTGAAAAGCTGTGGCAGCAGATCAATCCCGTCGATCAGGACGAGATAGTTCACGGGCGATGTGTCGCAAACGACAATCATCGTCGAAGGCGATTACGAATCGCCTCCAACTGCTCACGGAACTCGGCAACCGTCCCTGGAGCCAGGCCAGCCATGTTCCCTTCAGCACGGTCGAATATGATTTCGAGACGATCGTCGAAAAAGCCGTTGCCATCATCGAACGCGTCCGCAACGAGGGGGAGACGGATAACACTCCGCTCCTGGTGAAACCCAACCTGTTCATCCGGGAACCCAACCATGAAGCAGCGTAGAGTCACGCGGATTGAATTGCTTGCGTATCAGTCATATCGTTCTACTTTGGGATTTCAAGGCTTCTTCTCGGCGTCGGGGTCGGAATCGGGATCGATTGGATGCCACCGGACACGCCGCCGACAAGGGCGTTTCGATACCGACGCCGACCCCGATGGGCCAAAGTGCCAAAGTCGAAATGGATTCAGTTGAGAAATCAAATCAAGAAAGGAGCGTTGAACATGAACTTTTGGACTATCAGTAAAGGAGCATTGAACATGAACATGATCTTTTGGAATGGCGTGAAAACAGCGGCGGTTGTCGTGGCGGCATGGGTGGCGATGACGGGATTGGCCGGGGCGGCGGAGAGTTGGACGGGCACATTCAAGGACGGGAAGCTCCCCGCGCCCATGTTCACAAAGGACTCGTCCCGGTTGACCTTCCACGCCGACGGCACGCTCAGTTTCAAGACCGATGGCGGTTCCAGCCTCACTCTGCCCGTACCCTCCGACCAGGATTGGACGGTCGAGGTCGACATGACCCGGGCCCTGGCCAAGGCCCCTTCCCATGTTTCGCCGTATACTCTTGGACTTGGAGTCTATGAGGGCGAGGGACTTGGCTGTACGGTCCGCTACTGGCGGCATGGCGATGTGATGAAAATGTCCGTCGATGAGCTGAGCGGGGGATGGAGAATAAGGGACAACGAGGTTCTCGTGAGGGATTTCAAGAACCAGCCCTTCACGCTGCGACTCGAGCGCAAAGGCAAGACCTTGGTCTTCTCCTGCAAGGGTTCCGAAGACAAGGAATGGATCACGCTGCACGAGGTCGCCGACTGGAAGGCCCTCCCCCGTTACGTCTCCGTCTTCGGACACAGCAAGAACCCAACCGATGAAATGGCGCTTTCGCAGGTTCGCTACCTGTCGCCCACGGCGAAGCTGCCCAGTGAGCTGCCCCCCGCCCCGACGTATCCCGAAATTTCGAAGGAGATCGTGGATCGCTCACTGGTGGATGCCGGCGATCCGGCCCGGCTGCATCGGGTGATGGCCCGCGCCCGGCGCGGCGAACCGATCACCTTCGCAGTCCTCGGTGGCTCGATCACCGGAGGCGGCAACGCGAGGTCCTTGGAGTACCGCTGGGCAAACCTCGTCTGGGAGTGGTGGAAGAAGACCTTCCCGCAGGCGAAGATCACCTACGTCAACGCCGGCGTCGGCGCCACGGGTTCACCATACGGCGTCCTCCGTCTGGATCGCGACCTGCTGCAGCACCACACGCCGGACGTGCTGGTGATCGAGTTCGCCGTCAACGACAGCCCCGGCACGATGGAAGAGATGGAGGGCATCGTGCGGCGCGTGATGAAGCTGTCCAACCAGCCGGCAGTCCTGCAGCTCTTCACCATGACCAACCAGGGAACGAACACGCAGGAGGAGAAGACGAAGATCGGCCGGCACTACGGGTTGCCGATGGCGAGCTACCGCGACGCACTGTGGCCCGAGGTGAAAGCCGGGCGGCTCGCCTTCTCCGACATCACGGCGGACACCATCCACCCGAACGACCGCGGCCACCGTTATGCCGCCGATTTCGTGATCGCGCTGCTGGAGAAGGCGCGTGCGACGCTGCCGGCCGACGACAAGAAGCTGTCGGCGGTCGCGCCGCTGCCCAAGCCGCTCGTGAGCGATGTTTACGAGCAGCCGACCGCCCTGTATGACGTGGTCGCCGACGGCAGCCTGGACACCGGCAGCGGCGTGGTGCGGAAACTGACGCGGAAGGCAGGAGATGTGCGTTTTAGCACGTGGACGCCGGGGCAGCCCTGCCAAAACACCGAAAGCGGGCACGCCTCATTAGTGAAGCCGGGCGTATCCGAGGTCGAATACACCATTCCCGGCGACAGGCTCTTCCTGCAGGTCTATACGACGGGAAACTGGTATGGCGGCCGGGCGGAAGTGCGCATTGACGATCGGGAGCCGTTGATTCTCGACGCCTGGAGAGAGGGATGGGGCGGCGATTTGCCGCTGTGGCACCAGATCGGCAAGGATCTCGGCCCGGGCAGCCACAAGGTGGTGATCAAGCTCCTGGACAAGAAGAACCCCAAGGCGCCGGCGAGTCCGGCGCACTACGACGGCAGTGTGCCCGATCGCCAGCCGTTCGGCTTCGGCTTCAGGCGTCTTGGCGCGGTCGGCCCGGACGCCCTCAAGTAGATCAGCCCCGTTGGGGCAAACAAAGTACGCAGCTACCGGATGAGCCATAACTCTTCTGATCAACCCTGGACTCAGCCGATACGCGCCGCAATGATCAGTTGAGGAAACAAACACGTCCAAAGGACTCTATTAATCATGACCGAGAAGACCATCGATTTCCAGGATGACATCCTGCAAGCCAGCTTGACGCGTGGCGACAACCAGCTGCTTCTGGCGGTGACCGACCGCCGTAGTGGCAAGACCTGGGGACCCGTGCCGTTGCTGGCCACGGAAGTCGGGGAACGTGGCTTGCGGCGAGTGGATCGCGAAGACCGCTACCAGATTGAAGCGCTCGAGGAGTTGGGCGATGGCGTGCACGCGATTCTCTGGTTGCCGACGAACAAGGTCTCTCTGGCTGTCTGGGTGCGGATCATCGAGGGCGAGCTGTCCATCCTCATGTCGCCGCAGGAAGTCTACAACCGTTTCGCTGACTACTTCCAGCTCTACAATGTCGAGTTCCTGCCAGGGCTGGCTGCGGTCGCCGACGATGGTATGATGATCCTGCCGATGGGCGAAGGCGTGGCGTCGCGACCCGCAGGCAAACCGGCAGTCCATGAGCGTTTCCTGATCTACATGGAGCAGCCGCGTTGGGAGTTCGTGCCGACCATGCCCATGGCAGCGGCCCATGGCGTCGACGGCGGCTTGGGCATGCTGATGACGCAGGGCGATTGCGAAGCGGAGGTCCACATCCGCACCGATGGCAATGGCCGTGGCTCTGTCGGCTACGGCACCTCCCTGAAGCGGCTATGGCACGACCCGGTCGACTTCGGCGAACGCGAGCTGCGCATCTTCCCCATCCTGCCGGACGAGTGCCCGACCCACGTGACGGCTGCCCGTGTGCGCCGGCACGCACTGGAGCAAGGTGCCGTACCAACCAAACAACGCATCGCGGAAGACCCCGGCCTGGCCTATGTCCTCGATGGCTTCACCATGAAGCTCTTCCATGGACTCGAGAACGAGGGACCGGTGGCTGGCGGTGCGCACAGCCAGGCCCCGATCACGTACCAGCCTTGATTGACCTTTGCCGAGGCGGGCGTTGCCCTGCGCAAGCTGAAGGAGGCCGGTATCGAGAAGATTCACACTATGTGCGTCGGCTGGAATGCGCGCGGGCACGACGGCCTCTATCCGACCCGGTTCCCGATCGACGCACGCCTAGGCGGCGAGACCGGGTTCCGCGAACTCTGCAAGCTGGGGGATGAGCTCGGCTACCACATCAACGTGCATGACAATTTCATGATGAATGTGCCGCAGGCCCCGGACTAGGATCCTGACTGCCTGACTGGGGGCAGCCGTAGCACTCGCGTGTCACATCGTCGATCCGCCTGGCCATCGGCAAGATGGCTAAGCGGCGCGATGCCGATTGCAAACCTATCGCTGGCATTCACGTCTCGAGCGGCGACGCACATACGTCGCCACGCCGATCGCTCCCAAGCCGACGACCGCCAACGTGGAGGGTTCGGGCACGACGGCCGCTTGATACAAGTCCGACACTTCCTGAGAGGTCAAAGCGTAGTTGAACACCGCTGATTCGTCGATCTGACCATCGAATGCCGAAGATGGGTTCCACGTGCGACCTCCGATCGTGAGCGGGCCGTCGCTCGTAGTATTCCCGCTGACGAATGAATCAATAGTAACATCCGCCGGTACTGATACGCCGTTGACGTAAAGACTCATGACGTTCGCACTCGTCCCGCCCGACGACGTCCAGACGACCATTTTCCATGATCCGTCGGCCAATGGTGTGGTATTGTTTCCAATCAACGAGTCGTTAGGGGCGGAAACGCGTTGTCCCGTAAGTCCGTAACCGGGTCCTGCCGTAACCGGGATAAATAATAGGGTATTGCCTTGGTAGGCTCCATTAGGGTCAGTGTTGATTTTGCTGAGGATGAACTGGATATCGGACGTATTCGACGTCTTGATCCAGGAGACAAAGCTGAACGGGTCGCCGACATCGAAGTCGTAATCGGCCTCCCCAGGGCCGATCCGCACCCATCTACCTGCCGCACCTCCGTTGAAATCACCCGCCTGGTTTGCTGAGCTCATGCCCTGAAACCCATCCGTCGGCCGCGGACCAGGGGAATACGCTCCTGTCGTCTCTGTCCCTAACCCTGAACCTTGCACCCAGGTTCCGCTCTGTGGGTTCGTCGTAACCGAGTCGCCCGTATTGCCATTGAGCTGCCAATAACCGACTGGATTGAGCGCCAGAACTGCGGCGCTGTACGTTGAGGCCACCGCCCCCGATCCGACCAGCGAAACTACGGCGGCCACAGTCAGGCTCGCCAACGATTTAGACTTCATGATCGCGGTGTTCATACAAGTTCTCATTTCTAGAAAGTGTCTGAAATCAAGAGGTTCTTGTCCTGAGTCTGAAAAACTGATGACTCCCTCAGCACCTGCCCACCCCC
Source organism: Planctomycetota bacterium (assembly GCA_027622795.1). Taxonomy (GTDB): domain Bacteria; phylum Planctomycetota; class Planctomycetia; order Pirellulales; family UBA1268; genus CACORA01. The sequence continues at coordinate 4,983 of JAQBZA010000270.1, forward strand.
AAAATCTACGCCTCCCCCCCCCCC
>JAQBZA010000271.1 GCA_027622795.1 Planctomycetota bacterium
CGGGCTTCATCACGGTGTAGCACTGCTCGCGGGTCTCATAGACCGGCTTGCAGACCGTGTAGGGAATCTCCTTTGTCCGCGTCTCATACACCGGCTTGCAGACGGTGTTGCGGATCTCACGGGTGCGGGTCTCGTAGACCGGCTTCATGACCGTGTAGCACTGTTCGCGGGTCTCGTAGACCGGCTTGCACACCGTGTAGGGGATCTCCTTGGTCCGCGTCTCCCACACCGGCTTGCAGACGGTGTAGTTGATGGTGCGCGACCGGGTCTCCCACACCGGCTTACAGACGGTGTACTCGACGTCCTTGAAGCACTTCTCCGTCTCGTAGCGGACGTAGTTCACTTCCTTCTGCTCGACGACCTTTTCACAGACCGTCTTGTAGCAGGTGTACTGCTTCTGCTCGTACACGACGTCTTTCACCAGCCGAGTGCCGCAGGGGGCGGCACATCCCGGCTCGACGGACGGCTCACAACTCGAACATCCTTCACGGGCACGCGCGAAGCTGACTGTCGTCATCTTCCCGCTGCCGTGTTTGTAGCTGGCCAGCCCGCAGTAGGCGGCATCGGTACGCTCAACCGATGTCGCGATACATGCGAGCGCCAGCAGACAACATAGCCACGTGGTCTTCATGTCTGCTGCCTCTTTCGAGGACGGCTCCTAAAAACTGGGGTTGGAAATGGGAACGAAACACGCGCGAGTGCGCAGCCGGAAAGGGACGGCCGCCCACCACACTCAAAGATCGGCCATAAAGTCCCCGCAGGTTGACGACTCAACCCAGTCGCCCAGGCTTTTCTAGAGCCCCAGCGGCCGAATAAACGGTGCAGCCCCTACGAAACGCAGGGTTTTCTTGCGAAGGGGGGGATGGGGCGGGTAGAGTCTTGGTCGCCTCGCGTTGATTTCGGGGGATGTTTCGATGACCGATTCGCAGCCATCTGCCGGCGAGACTCCGTCCGACTCCACCGTGCCGAAAGTGGTGGTGAGTCGGCTTTCGCTCTACCTGCGGGAATTGCAGCGGCTTCAGGCCGCCGGGCAGGAGACGATCTCGTCAAGCCAGCTGGGCACCCTGCTGGGCTTCAGCGACGCCCAGGTGCGGAAAGACCTCGGCTTCGTGGGCCAGTTTGGCTACCCCGGCGTCGGCTACCGCTGCGACGAGCTCGTGCTTGCCATGCGGGACATCCTCGGCACCAACCAGCCCTGGCCGGTGGCGATGGTGGGCGTTGGCAATCTCGGCCTGGCCCTGCTCGGCTACCGCGGCTTCGGCCGGCAAAACTTCTCGATCGTGGCGGCCTTCGATGCCGACCCGGCGAAGGTGGGCCAGACGATCCAGGGGCTCACGATCCAGCCGCTCGATGAACTCGCCACGACCGTGCAGGAAAAGCACGTGCGGCTCGGCATGATCGTGGTGCCGGGGCCGCAGGCGCAGGAAGTGAGTGACCAACTCGTGGCAGCTGGCGTGGAGGGCATCGTGAACTTCGCCCCCGTCACCCTCACGCTTCCGCCGCATGTGCAGGTGGTGGGCGTCGATCTCGCTATCGAGCTCGAGCAGCTTTCGTTTGCGGTCACAAATAAGCTTGTGAAAACGCTGCCGCAGGAATAGCCAGAAACCTCAATCAGACGCACCTCACGATTTGGGAAATGCGGATTTGTTGCCCCCGACTCCGAGAAAACAGGCTGCTCCAATCAAGCCAAGGCTCGCGCCAAACAACACATCGCTGGGGTAGTGAGCCGATGACACCAGCCGTTGCAGCATGGCTCCGATCGCCACCACGGCGAAGTACCAGGTAGCCTGTGGATAGCGCGAGGCGAGTGCCACGGCAAACCCCGCCGCCACAGCCGAATGGCCAGACGGAAAGCTCATCAGGTCGCTGCCGCTCGCCCCGGCTGCCGTTGCGGCGGCCTGCCCAAACGTATCAAAGGCGGAATCGATCGTCGAAAGGTCAATGGCTCGTGGCCGCACCCGAATAATCAGCGTTTTCAGGACATTGACGATCACACCGCCGCTATAGGTTGCCCCAAGAAATCGCACAAGTGATCCGGAGGGCAGCCACCACGCCCCTGTTGCCCGCCGCCACAACGATGGATCAATGGCCGCAATTCCGATGACCAGACACGCAACACCGAGCCCGTGGGCGGCTATTTCAGGAAAGTCAAACAACCGCCGCAGGTCGCCCGGCAAGACATCCTCCCGCAACATCTTGGCTGCTGAGATATCAAACGGGAACGCGACGATTCCTCCACAGGCGCAGAGTGCGGCGAGCACTATGAGGCGACCCCGGAGACGCCCTGCCCCGCCAAATCGGTCGACAGGTGATGGCACGATAAAATCTGACATGGCGCGATCAAGTCCTGACGATGATGGTGGTAACGCTCGCCCCACACCCGTCTGCGTGAGACAGCACCGCACGGTACTGATCGGAGCGCAACTGCGACAAGGCCGGAACCCAGGAGCCTTGGCCGCTCATTCGACCATCTCAGCCGGAACCAGCCCGCCAGCCGCGATACCAGTCGACAAATCTCGACAGCCCTTCCCGCAGGGATGTTTGCGGCTGGAATCCAAAATCGCGTGATAGTGATTCCACGCCGGCAAATGTGGCCTCGACATCTCCAGGTGGTTTTGGGCGGTCGTTTCGCAGGGCTTTTTTCCCGCACACCGCTTCGATGATCTCGAGCATCTCATTCACGGTCACTGGGGTGTGATTCCCCACGTTATAAATTCGCCACGGCGCAGCGCTTGTCGCTGCGTCCGGCCGATCTCCGCTCCACAGTTCATTTGGCTGCGCTGGCGATGCGACCATTCGCGCGATTGCCTCGACAACGTCATCCACATAGGTAAAGTCTCGACGCAGTTCACCACCGCCAAAGACATCGATCGGTTTCCCCTCAAGAATCGCCTCCGTGAATTTCCAATAGGCCATATCGGGGCGACCCCATGGCCCATAGACCGTGAAGAAGCGCAGCCCGGTGCAGGGCACCCCGAAGAGATGTGCATATGAGTGTGCCATCGCTTCGTTTGCCTTTTTCGTGGCCGCATACAGACTGACAGGATGATTGACTTCATCCTGGACATCGAAGGGTGTCTTGGTGTTGGCACCATACACACTCGACGAACTCGCGTAGATCAGGTTGCCCGTACCCGCCTGCCGGCAGGCCTCGAGGATGTTGGCAAATCCGACGAGATTGGACTGCACATACGCCGCAGGATTCTCGAGTGACCAGCGCACGCCCGCCTGCGCTGCCAGGTGGATCACGCATTCCTGTCCATGCACGTGTATGACATCCGCCACAAGCGGTGCATCACAAAGATCTCCCTCGACAAACCTCCAGCCGGGATGCCCATCGAGAATCGCAAGGCGATCTCGCTTCAGCCGCGGGGCATAGTAGGCATTGAGATTGTCAAAGCCGACGACGCGAAATCCGCCTGCAAGCAGACGCCGCGCGACGTGAAATCCGATAAATCCTGCGGCGCCGGTGATGACCACAACCGGAGGCATAACGCTCATGCCACCTGACGACAGTGCGTCTCAGACACTCTTCCGAGCGGTCGAATGCTCCACGGATGGAGGTTCCGCGAACGCCACCATGTCGACACTGTTGTGGCGGCGATGATACCAACCCCTACGAGGCTGAATCCCGCAAACCCCGTGAGCGTTGCCGTGGTCATCACCTGCCACCACGAAACGCTTGACCCGGCAAGGGCAGACATGGTGGCAACCACCACACACAACGGCGCAGTGACGAGCAGCAGCAAGCCCGCACCGATCAGGAGGCGCGTCATGGGCACGGCCAGTCGTGTGAACCAACATAAGACGGCGAGATCCACCGCCACCTTAAAGGTACGAGACAGCCCGTATTTTGATCGCCCGCTGCGGCGGGGATGGTGTCTCACCGGAATCTCACTCCATCGCCCTCCCCGAGCATCGGCGAGCACGGCAATGAATCGATGCATGTCGCCCTCGAGCGGCAGTTCCTCGGCGAGGTCGCGGCGGATCACCCGGATGGCACAGCCGAGATCCTTGACTTTTACTCCGGTCAGACGACGAATCAGCCAATTGGCGGCCAGAGACGGAAGCCGCCGAGACCAGAAGACGTCCTGTCGAATCTTCCTCCAGCCATGCACAACGTCGTAGCCCTGCTCCAGGCGTTCCAGGAGCAGAGGGATGTCAGCGGGATCATTTTGCAGGTCCGCGTCGAGGAACGCCAACATTTCTCCCCGACTATTCCGAATACCAGCATCAAGAGCCGCGGTCTGACCAAAACATCTCCGCAAGTGGATGACGACAAGATCATCACGTCGTTCCGCAAGCCCATCCAGCAGCGCGGCAGAACCGTCGGTCGAACCGTCGTCAACGAGGACGTATTCATATGAGCGACCGGTCAACGGCATGGCCGCGTCGAGAGCATTGAGCAGCGGCTCGATATTTCCGCACTCGTTGTGGATCGGCACAACGACGGAGACCGCAATGTCGGATGTTGGGCACCGCAAGACACACTGCTCATCCATCACAATGCTCTCCGACCATACGGTTGTTGACGCCTCCGACGCAGTCATGATCTCGGCTCTGGGCCACCGCTGGCGACTGCGTTGGATCCGCAACACGCAGCCTCGCGGGCAATCGGCATCAGGCGTGCCTCATCTCCAGACATTACGATTCCCGTGGGCTATCTTCCCAGTTTGCCCATTTGCGCGACCAAGCAACACCACCTCCCCCCCCCGAAGAAACCGCGGCATTGACTCGAGTTCGACAACATCCCGGGGCAGGGCATCCCCAAGCGATTCAAGGCTGTTTCGCGTGGTCACGAGAAATGCATCAGCCGTATATCCTGCGAAGAAGTTCTGCACCATTTCGGCATCGGCACACCGCTCCACCCGATCGCCTGAGTAGTAGACCAGACTGTCCAGAAAGAATTGATAGCTTCGCAAGTGCGGTGAAGCGGTCGTGGCATGCTTCTGAACCCACCGTGCGACATGCGGACTGTTCTGGTGGGCGGAGGCCTGCGG
>JAQBZA010000272.1 GCA_027622795.1 Planctomycetota bacterium
GATCGAGGTGATCCATGCCGACCGTGATGACGGGCTGATCCGCACCAGCATCATCGATTCGCTCGGCGCCCACGCCGAGGGCGTGATCGAGAGCGACGGCATGACGCTCAACCGCGTGCTCACCGGGGTGCCGGGGGATGCCGTGGCAGGCAGCCGCGTGCAGTATGTGCAGACGGTCGTGCCCGGCGGCGAAGGGCAGTTCACGCTTCATTCGATCGAGCGGTCAATCGACGGCCGCCCTGTCTCCGACGGCACACCTCTCCATTTCACGAAGCACAACGAGCATCAAAAGTAGGACAGGCTTCAGCCGGCTCCATGGAAATTCGGCCATCCATGGCCCGAATTTCCATCGCTGGCCATCCGGCCGGAAGAAACACGGGCCTCCAGCCCTCAACAAATTTCACAATCGTTCCCCTTGGAGTTTTTCACGATGCACGTTTCCTTTGGTCGCGTTGTCATTCCGACCGTTCTCGCTGCCGCCCTCCTCACGCCCATCTTCGCGCTTGCCCATGGCGGAGGCGGTGGCCACATGGGCGGCATGGGGGGCGGCGGCCACATGGGCGGATTCGGCGGGCCGCACGTGGGGGGCGGCGGTATGCCGCGGATGCCTGGCGGCCTTGACGGTGGCATGCGGGGCGGCCCCGGCGGCTTTGATGGTGGCCGTGGGCTCGACGTGGCTCGGCCGATGGATGGCGGTCGCTCCCTCGACGGTATGCGGGAACTCGGTGACTTCGATGGGGCGGGCCACTTCGCCGGCGGGCATGAGTTTGGGGCCGGCCAACTCTCGAAGGCTGACTTCCAGCGGATCGCCGGAGGGGCCGCGGGCCGGGCGGGGCTGGCTCGGGATGCGGTGCGGCCCTATTCGATCGGTGCGCTCGCGACCCGTGGCGACCTCATTCGTGGCAACTTTTATCGCGGTGGGTGGTACGCCGGCCGCGGGTGGTATGGCGATCACTTCAATGCCTGGTGGCCGGGCGGCTGGTGGGGTGGCTACGGCTGGGGCGTGGCGGCCGTGCTCGCCTGGAGCGACCTGGCGGCCTGGGGCGGATACGCCTCGACACCGGTGGCCTACAACTACGGCTCAAACGTCGTCTATGGCGACGAGGGCGTGAGCGTGCAGGGAACCAGTGCCGGCTCGGCCGAGGAATACGCCGCTCAGGCGGCGACCTTGGCTGATCAGGGAGCGAGTGCCAGCGTAGGGGATGACGACCAGTGGCGGCCGCTCGGCGTCTACGCCTTGGCTCGCAAGGAAGACACCAACCCGAGCACGTTCGTCAGCCTGGCGATCGACAAGGAGGGGCTCCTGCGGGGCACCTACTACGATGCCGTGAGCGACACCACGCAAAATATCGCCGGCAAGGTCGACAAGAAGACCCAGCGGGCCGCCTGGACGATCGCCGACAAAAAGACCCCGGTCTACGAGGCGGGGATCTCCAATCTCACACAGAAGCAGACGACCATTCTCATGCACCTCGCCAACGGCAAGGTTGAGCAGATGCTTCTTGTTCGGGTCGATGATGCCAAGGCTGGCATGCCAGGGACCGCGGCGACCGACGCAGGTGGTTCGGGAACCTGACCATCCCGCAAGCTCTGCCGGAATCGGACCGTTGGCGCGTCGCGTGCTGCGAGATACTCGTCGGCTTACCGACCGCGCGGAAGGCCGATCACTCGCGGCCAGCCTTTCGTCCGGTTGCCAGAGGGTTCTTCATGAGATCGATGTCAAAAATGTTCGGGCCGGCTTTCACCTCATATTGGAACGCCCCTTCGTCGGCATAATGGGGATGGACTTTCGCGGAACTTCCCTCGGGGGCCGACACCCGCACGATATTCATGCCGACCACAGCCCCCGGCCGGCCTCCTTTGCCTCCAACGCGAGTCAGTCGATATTTCCCTTCGGCGTCGGTCGACCCGTATGCCGTCGGAGGAATCTCCGCACCAGTTCGCACCGGTTCAAACTCCACGCTGACGCCTTCGACCGGTGTTCCCTCAAGCGTTACCGTGCCCCTCACCTCGGCCGTCTTGAACTTCTCGGCAGAACAGCCGGCACCAAACGCGGCACAGCAAACGGTCACGACCAGCATCCGATCAAGTAAATGAACGGCAGTGTTCATCGCGCCTACTCTTCCAATCCCGAAAAGCATTAATCCACCTCGTAGGTCAAGCCATCGCGACGGTTCGAGATTTTCTCTCGGTTGGCGCCACTGATGTTGTCGGAAAGAAAGTGTACTGAGCCGTCGGCGTAGCCGTAGAGGCAGCCGCCGGGATGCAGGCTGGAAAATCCCTTGCTGGCGTTTTGGGGATCGGATCGGTTCGGGTAATCGCCGTTCTGAATAAACGTGGGCCTGCCGAGAGCCCGGCATGTGCCATTGGGGCCGTAGTCGTCCGCCCGGCCGATGCCCACCCACACCGCAGCCTTGTCGTTTGTGGAGGTGCGCCCACAACGCTCGCCGGTCATCATGGTTTTGCTTGTGCCATCAAGAATGTCGCTCACCTTGACGCCGGCAGGTCCTCGGCCGGGAGGTGATGCACGCTGGTCGACGATGCCGAAAAACACACCGCCGGAATCGAAATCCTTGTAAGGCGCACTGTAGCCGTTGGGGTAGGCACCGTCGGTTCCTGACTGCCAGTCGTCTCCAGCAGAACCGATGTAATTCGACGTTGCCACCGCAAACGGCGCTGAGGACCCAAAACCCTGCCGCGTGTTGAGAGCAGGGGTGGTGTCTGAGGGGCAGCGATAACCGGATATCCTAGTTTGGAGAGCGTTGATGTCTGCCTGCGATGCACCGGCAACACACACGTCGTGCAGTTTGCGTGTATCGGGAGAAAGTTGATCATAGAGCGAATTTTCTTCGAGATAGGGCAGGATGTACGTTCCCCACCCCCAGCAGCGTTCCCCACCATTATTGAAATACGAATAGCCGGCTGGAAAAGCGTTTCTAGAATTCTCAAACGTGAGAATGCCGATACCGATCTGTTTGAAGTTGTTTTGACAGGAACTGCGTCGAGCCGCCTCACGGGCTGCCTGTACGGCGGGCAGCAGAAGACCGATGAGCACTCCAATGATCGCGATCACCACCAACAATTCGACGAGCGTGAAGCCCCGGCATCGTGCCGTGACGGGGGCAACGAAGATACAATCGGAGCGACGCATAACGACCTCAGAATGAAGCTGAGAAGAGTTCCCGAACAGCCAAACGATAAGGATACCGTCAGCCGCAGCAAATGCCACTTTCCTTCAGCGGGCCGGCTACGAGCCCAGCGGATGCTCCTGAAGGCATTCCGGGTCGCGGGTCGCGGGTGTGCCGATCTCGTCAACCGGATGGGTGAAGAGGTACTCCCACACGGGTTCGTAGAGCGGCTGTCCGCCAGCGTCGGTGGGTGAACTCTTCCCCGGCTGCACGGCCGAATGGGCCCGATTCACGTTCCCTCCCACGTCGGCCGCGGAAACAAGCCGGCGTGTGTTGGCATAGGGAGGGCTTGTGTCATCAACGTTCACGAGCGGCCCAAACTCGTGGAGCCCCAGCAGTTCCCACGACCGACAATAATGATCGCCCGTCCAGCCGCCATCGAGAATGTGTGAGAAGCCAAAATAGCGTTCGGCCGGAGTCGCCGACGGCAAGGCCTGCCAGTCCTGATCCTGATCGCGTGGGCCGCAGAGCATCACGACCCGATCAACGCGGACTTCCTTGGCGAAGCGGGCGGCAGTAGTTGCTCCATGCGACGCACCGGCGACAATCACTTTTCCCCACCGCACCTCGGATCCATCAGATGAGAGAAACTGCCGCCAGTTTCCCTGCGGATGGGTCTGTGACAACCATAGCAGCATGGCTCGCACCCGCTCCATCATCGAGTCGGGCTTGGGTATCTCGATCTGGTCGCTGACGTCACGGCCCGTGGCCGCCTCGAGCCGGACGTTGCCGCGATCCATTCGATCGCGTGGCTTCAGGATACCAAACCACTTGTTGGCATAGTGCGGCTGAACCGCGTGAAGACCATAGGCATTGAGCCGTTGGAACAGGGCATCGTTGTAGCCCATCAGCCAGACAACGAGCCGACCCCGGGACTCGACTCGCGTGTCGACCGAGGCATGTTCAGCGTCCTGAGGCTTGCCATCTTTTTCGAAGACGAAGTCGATTTCAGGATGGGGCCGCGCGCGACGGTCGAGTTCACTCGCCCGAGTCTGGAGATGATATCGCTGCGGATTCGGATCCCGCACGGGTGGCGCTGCGATCGCCGGCAAGCCGAAGCCAGCTCCGGCGATCATTGAGAGGATGAGTGCCAGAAGCGGCATCCACTTTGCGAAGGGAAGCGCGACGTCTCTCATATTCGCTCCAAGCGTCCGCTGACCTGTGGATACTCCTCAGTCTTCGCGCCGGCAGCCTGGAGAAGCGAACCAAACAGGTTCATCAACGGTGTCTTCGGCTCGTAGACCACGTGTCGCCCTGGCGAGAGCGACCCACCTCCGTGGCCGGCAAGGAGGATCGGCAAGTTTTCGTGGTCATGCCGGTTCCCGTCACCAATGCAGCCGCCGTAGACGATCATGCTGTTGTCAAGCAGGTTGCTGTCACCTTCGGGGGTGGATTTCAGCCGTGCAAGCAGGTGGGCCAGGCGCTCGATGTGAAAGCGGTTGATCCTCGCCAGTTTGGCATGCTTCGCGGGGTCGTTTCCGTGATGCGAAAGATCGTGGTGCCCCTCCGGCACATCAATGAATGGATAACTGCGGCCGCTCCCCTCGTTGGCAAATACGAGCGTCGCAACGCGGGTTGAATCAGTCTGAAACGCCAGTACCAACAGATCTGCGAGCAGTTGCAGGTGATCCTGATATGTCTCCGGGATACCGTCGGGCTTGTCGACAAGGTGGGTGGCTTTGTGTTCCTTCCGTGACGCCGCGCCGATCCGCTGCTCCACCTCCCGAACACTACTCAGATACTCGTCGAGTTTGCGACGGTCGGCAGCCCCGAGCGATCGCTCTACAGACTTGGCATTCTCGAG
>JAQBZA010000273.1 GCA_027622795.1 Planctomycetota bacterium
CGGCAAAAGTCTCCTCGCCGGGCGAGGATACGCCCAAGGCTCGTCGAGCGTTCGCCGACCCCCTCGCCTTCATCCTCTTGGAGAGAGACCCTTTTTTAAAACCTTGCTGAACATCAATCGAGATCGACGGCGGCGCGGGCGGCGGCGGCGAGGAGGTAGGAACGGGCCGTCGAGGCCGCCTCGTCGGGCCGGTCGCGGTAGGGATAGAGTTCCACGGTGATCCACATGTCGGGCGTGTGCCTGGCGATTGCGCGGAAGACAGCCTCGAAGTCGATCGCCCCTTCGCCGGGCACGAGATGGTGATGCACCCGCGTGGCGGCAATGTCTTCGAAGTGGTAGTGCCGGGTGTGGGGCTGCATCCGTGGCACCCACTCGGCCGGATCCTCGCCCACGCAATAGGCATGGCCGATGTCGAAGTTGAGCGCCAGCGCCGGATGGTTCACCCGGTCGGCAAACTCGAGGTATTGTCCAAACCGCTCGATGAGCAGGCCCGGCTCCGGTTCGATCAGGAGCGTCACCCCGCAGTCGGCCGCCACATCGAGGCAGGGCATGATCTCGTCGTAGAAGATGTTGGTCGCTTCCACGCGGGTCTGCCCCGGCTGGATCTCGCCGCCCGGCTCGGTCGAGATGCTCGTCGCCCCGAGGTCGGCGGCCAGCCGCAGCGCCCGCTTGGTGTGTTCGCGGCGGATCGCCCGGTAGTGCGGGTCGGGATCGGTCCAGCCCGGATGCCAGTATGGCTGCCGCGGATCGGCGATGGCGTTCATCATGAACGCATTGATGTTGGAGATGGCGAGGCCGCTCTTTTTGAGTGCCCGGCGAATCGCGTCCTTCTGCACCTCGAGCAGCCCGGCCGGCCAGGCATGGGGCACGTCGGCAAGCAGCTCGATGCCGCGGTAGCCAAACCCGGCGATCTGGGCGATCGCCTCCTCGACGGGCACATTGAGATACGCGTTGGAACTGAAGGCAAGCTGCAGTGGCATGAAGGCTCCTCGGAAGGACTCGCAGAAAGTGTAGCGGCTGACCTAACTGCTTGCGCTGCGGTACTTTGCCAGAGCCGACTGGAAGACCAGCCGGGAGATGACCAGCGATGCGAGGGCTGCTCCGATCGTGCCTGCGACCGGCCACCAGCTCTGGCCGGTCAGCGGCTGGGCGATGACGCGGGCAGGGACGTTGACCACCAGCAGGATCGGGATCACAAACGTGCAGGCCGCCCGGAGCGGGCCACCCCAGGGCCCGGCGTAGATCTCGGCCGGGTAGCGGGAGAAGTTGGTGATGTAAAACCAGAAGTCGTAGAGGCTCTGGTTGCGACCCATCAGGATCGTGGCGGCGGCCAGCATGATGATCAGGCTGTAAAGAATCGCCACGCCGCAGAGGATCAGCACCGGATAGATCGCCCAGGCGACCGGTGGCGGCGGCTGATCAAGCCGCGCGAGTGACCAGCCGAGGAGCCCGAGGCCGACGAGACCGTTGGCCAGCGACGAAAAATCGACGCGGTGCATCGACAGCAGAAACTGGGCATCGAGCGGCCGCACGAGCACAGCGTCGAGGCCGCCGGTGCGGACCAACTCGGTGAGTTCCTCCGCACTCGGCATGAAGAGCGTCTGTACGATGGCGTTGATGATCATCCCGGTGGCCACGAAGGCGAAAAACGGTGCCTTCGACCAGCCCGTGCCGGCGCCGATCTCGGGCGTGAACTGGAAGACGAGGAGGTAGAAGGCGAGGTTCATCGCCATCCAGCCGAGGCTCGTCACGCACTCGAGCACGAAGTTCGCCCGAAAGGTCATGTCGCGAACCAGGCAGGCCCGGGCGAAGGTCCCAAAAATGGAGAGGTAGCGACTCATCCCCCGAACGCGCTCCAGCGTCTCGTACCCCGCCACCAGGCGAGGCGACACACGACGATCATCACGATCACCCAGGCCGCCTCGGCGAAGAGCGCCGCGGTACGTTCAGGCCCGTGGATCTTCCCCAGCCAGACGGCGGCCGGAAAGTAGGCCGTGTAGTGAAACGGCAGCCAGCGGACCACTTCGGCGAGGCTCACACCGGCAATGCCCGTCGGAATCCCGGCCAGCATGTCGAGCGGAAACATGTGGCCGGAGAGCAGGTATTGCACGAGCATGTAGGCGAACATCAGGCTCGACACCTCGAGAAACCAGAAGCCGAGCATCCCGAGCGCCGCCTCCATGAAGAAGCCGAGCAGAAACGACATGAGTAGCGACGCGAGAAAGGCGAGGATCGTGGCCGCATCGGGCAGCGGCGGGAAGTAGCTCCGGCAGAGGAAAAATACGAGGCCGAAGGGGAAGATGGCGATGAGGTAGTAGACCAGCTTGTGGGCGACGCGGGCCGCCAGCAGAAACGAGACATAGTCGACCGGCTGCACGAGGTATTTCTTCACCGAGCCGTCGCGGATGCTGCGGGCGATGCCGCTCGAAAGGCCCGGCATGCTCGAGAAGGCGCGGGTGACCATCGTCAGCAGGTAGTAGGCGACGATGTCGTTGCGGGAGTAGCCGGCGATGTCGGGGCGGCTGGTGGCGGCGAAGACGGCGGTCCAGAGGAAAATCTGGGTGACGATGGGCAGAAACCGCATCAGCGTGCCGAGGATGAAGTCGCCCCGATAGACGAGTCGCTCCTCGATGCAGATCGTGAGCATTGTGAGCCAGATCCGCAGGCCCGCCAGCGGCTGCCAGGCCGCGGTCAGCCCGCTTCCCGCCTCGCCTGTCGCGCCTGCCTGGCTCACGGGGTGGCCTCCGCCGTGGCGGGGCTGGCTGCCGTTGGCCGCGCCGGCGCCGAGCGAAACAGTTCGGCCACGATCTCCTCCAGCGGCACATCCTCCACCGACACGTCGCGGACTCCCCCGCCCCGCAGCACCTCCGGCAGCACGTCGGCGATCCGCGCCCGGTCGATTCGTAGGATCGCCTGCGGGCCGCGGATCTCGCAGGGATAGCCGAGTCGTTCCAGGTGGCGGGCGGCTGCTGCATCGTCGAGGTCGAGCGTCACGATCTTATGCGTGGTAAAGCGATCGACGATCTCCACCAGCGAACCGTCATAGAGAATGTCGCCGTGGGTGATGACCACGACCCGCTCGCAGAGCGCGGCCACGTCTTTCATGTAGTGGGTGGTGAGGATCACCGTGACCTGCCGCTCCCGCTGCACATGCCGCAGAAACTCGTGGATCGTGTGCTGGGCCACCACGTCGAGGCCGATCGTCGGCTCGTCAAGGAAGAGCACCTCCGGCTCGTGGAGCAGTGCGGCGACCAGTTCCAGCTTCATCCGTTCGCCGAGCGACAGCTCCCGCACCGGCTGGAGGATCAGCTTGCGTACGCCCAGCATGTCGACCAGTTCGTCGCGGGTCCGGGCAAACCGCGCCGGGTCGATCCGGTAGATCTCCTGGTGCAGCCGGAAGCTCTCGGCCGCCGGCAGATCCCACCAGAGCTGGTTTCGCTGCCCCATCACGAGGGCAAACCGGCGGCGGAAATCGTCGGCCCGCTCCCAGGGCACGTGCCCCAGCACATGGGCCGTGCCCCGCGACGGCGTGATGATTCCCGAGAGGAGTTTGAGAAAGGTCGTCTTGCCGGCACCGTTGGGGCCCAGGAGCGCGACAAATTCTCCCCGGCCCACCTCCAGATCGACGCCCCGCAACGCCTCGACGACCCGGCTCGACCGGTGAAAGATCCCGCGGATGCTCGCGAGGAGCCCCTCGGGCTTGTCGAAAACACGGTAGTCCTTGGCGAGGCCGGCGACGCGAATGACCGGGTCTTTGGCGGCCGACATCTGATGCATACCACCAGAGTATAGACACCTCGGTATAAAGATGGTCGCTGCTATAAAAATGGTTTCTCAGCCACCCTCCTCCCCTGCCCTGCCCACCATGCCCTCACCCTTTCGCGTCGGCCTCGGCCACGACACCCACCGGCTCGAACCGGGCAATGGCCTCGTGCTCGGCGGCGTAATGATTGAACACGATCGGCGAGCCGTGGGGCACAGCGATGCCGATGTGCTCCTCCATGCGATCACCGATGCGATCCTCGGGGCCGCGGCGATCGGCGACATCGGCGAACTGTTTCCCGATACCGACCCCGCCAACAGGGGTCGCGACTCGGCCGACATGCTCCGCGTGGCGGCGGCCCGCGTGGCCGAGGCGGGCTGGCGGATCGAGAATCTGGATTGCGTGATCTTCGCCCAGCGGCCCAAAATCCTCCCGCATCGCGCAGCGATCCGGCAGCGGGTCGCCGAGGTGCTCGGCATCGACACCGACGCCGTCTGGCTCAAGGCCAAGACCGGCGAGGGCGTGGGGCCGATCGGCAGGCAGGAGGCCATCGCCGCTGAGTGCGTGGCCCTGCTGGCGCAAGATTCATGAACACCAATTCACGCTCCGGGAGAATCGCATGGCGGTGACGAACCTTCCCACGATCGAGGTCTACAGCACGCTCACGAAGAAGAAGGCGCCGCTCGTCACGGTCAAGCCGGGCCAGGTGGGGATGTATCTCTGCGGGCCCACGGTCTACAAGCCGAGCCACATCGGCCACATGGTCGGCCCGGTGATCTTCGACACCGTGAAGCGGTATCTCGAGTATTCGGGCTGGAAGGTGACGTGGGTGGTCAACATCACCGACGTCGACGACAAGATCATCGCCGAGAGCGCCGCCCGTGGCACCACGATGCAGGCGCTGGCCGAGGAGATGACGGCCGACTACCTCGACAACCTCGCCGCCCTCGGCGTCGAAAGCATCGACGAAATGCCGAAGGCGACCGACCACATCGGCACGATCATCGCTTTCATCGAAGGGCTCATCGGCAAGGGCTACGCCTATGCCAGCGACGGCGACGTCTACTTCGATGTCACCCGCGATGCCGACTATGGCAAGCTCACCAATCGGTCCGTCGAGCAGATGCAGGGCGAAGGGGGCTCCACGGCCGAACGCAAGCGATCGGCGGCCGACTTCGCCCTCTGGAAGAAGGCCAAGCCGGGCG
>JAQBZA010000274.1 GCA_027622795.1 Planctomycetota bacterium
GCCGATGAGTGACGATTGCAGGGCATCAAACCGATGGCCACTGAAGAACCAAGCGATCATGATCCCGCCAAGGCCGACGACGAGAACCAGATTTCTCGGCTCTGACACCGCGCGTGGCAGCGTCGTCAGGCCACCGCCTTCAGCCTCAATGAAAGGCGCCGTACAGAAAAACCACCAGACAACGAAAATGCCACCGGCCAACGCGAGGCCGCCGATCTGCGGCATCCCGCCCAGCCATGCCGGCGCCGGGGTTGACCGCAGGCCGCCGAAGGCCCCGAGCACGTCGGGCAGGATGGCCGGCGGTGCGAACGAGCGCTCCTGCTCCCAGCCCACGGGCAGCAAGGGGTCGGGCAACAGGCAGGCCGCCACCAGCCCGAGTACGACGCCGGTCACCGTGATCTCGTCGGGGATCACTCGATATCGCATATCGACCCAGGTAGCGGCTGCCAGCAGGGTGAAGAACAGGCAATGGCTGGCCCAGCGGGCAAGGAGGGCGGCGACTGACAGATCAGACAGGCCGCCACTCGCCGTGAGTGGCGTAAGGCCACCGGCGGGCACCTCCCACCACCACAGCCCCATGGCTGTCACCACGGCACACAGTTCGATCAGTCGGCTGAGGCGTGATCGCTCGCCCAGCCAGCGGCAGACAGTCGCGGTGAGAAGTCGGCCCAAGGCCAGCCCGGTCACGGCCGCAATGAGCCCGCCCGCCCATCCCACCAGTGGTGAAAGGATGTCATTCACGGTCGCCACTCCCGCTGGAACCAGCCGACGATGGTCTCGGCCACTGACGCAGGGGTGGTCGACGCCGTGTCGATGACGAGGTCGGCACACTCGCGATAGAGTGGTTCGCGGTCGGCGATGGTGGTGGCCACTTCGTCGAGCAGGTCACCTCCGGCGAGCGCCGGACGTCGCGACGCCGTCGTCGGGTCGGCGGCGAGGCGACATCGCACCACGTCGGCCGAGGCCGACAGCCAGACCACCGGCCGGAAGGCCTCCCGCAGCAGACGGCGGTTCTCTGCCCGGAGCACAACCCCGCCGCCAGTGGCCACGACACCCGCGGCCGAAGCCAAGGTCGACGCGAGGATCGTGGCCTCGGCATCGCGAAAGGCAGCCTCTCCCTGGGCAGCGATCATCTCGGCAATCGAACAGCCTGCCGCAGCCTCAAGCACCGCATCGGCATCCTGCCAGCCACAGCCGAGGCGTGCGGCGAGCAGTGCCGCCACCGTCGACTTGCCACAGCCCCGGTAGCCGATGAGCGTGATCAGGGGCATGGGTGGTTCTCGCTCCGAATCAGTCGGGCAGTTTGGCCGACGCCGTGGCTCGCTTCAGGGCATCCCGCATCACACTTTCGGGGGCATTGCTGCCATGCCAGATCTTGAATTGGTGCGCTGCCTGCCTCACGAACATATCGACTCCCGTCACCGTGCGACACCCGACCGCGCGAGCCTCCTTGATGAGCAGCGTGTTTTCCGGGTTGTAAACCGTGTCGAACACGACCATGTACGACTGGAGATGGGATTTCGGAAAGGGGGTGTCGTTGACATCGGGATGCATGCCGACGGGCGTGGCATTGATGATGCAATCCTGAGGAATACGGTGCCGGGAATCCCACTCCACCACCTTGCAGCCCACCTCCTTGGCGATCCGCTGGGCATGATCCAGCGTGCGGGCCGTCACCGTCACCTCGACGTTCCGCTCCCGCAGCCCGAAGGCCACGGCCCGCGCGGCACCGCCCGCCCCGAGCACCAGCGCCGTCCGAATGCCCAAGCCCGACTTCGTCGCCGTCTCATGCCCCTCTTCGTCATCGATGATCGACGAGCGGAGGCTCTCCACCGCAGCGGTGGCATCGGTGTTGAAGGCGGCAATGCCATCGGACCGGAAGGCGAGCGTGTTGGCGGCCCCGATCGACCGCACCAGATCATCCTGGTGGGTGGCATGGGCAAGCACCCGCTGCTTATGCGGAATGGTCACGCTCAGCCCCGCCAGCGGCCACTTGCCGGCCGAATCGAGAAAGGCATCGATCTGCTCCCCGGGCACCCGAAACGGCAGATAGACCGCATCGATGCCGGTAGCGGCCAACGCCGCATTGTGGACGACCGGGCTGAGGCTGTGCCCCACCGGATCGGCCACCACGCCATAGATCTTCGTGGCGGGGGGGATCGAGTCATAGCGGTAGACATCCCGCATCTGCCGCCAGCCGATCTGGCCGGGCGCAAGCACCCGGTCGTCGTTGAAGGTGGCGTAGGTGAAGGGTGCCCCATACCGGCCCGCCAGCACACGTGACGGCGTGCCGATGTCGCCCATGCACAGCCCGATCGTGGGAATCGTGGCGGAGTGCATCAATTCGAGCATCCGCAGCGTGTCGGTCGACTGATTGGCCATCGTGGCGATCTTCACGATGTCGGCATCGAGGCCCGCAAGCCGCCGATGGAGGCCCGTCAGATCGGTCGGCGTCTTGTGGAAGTCGTGATGGCTGATGATCCGCTTCGTGGCCCCAAACCGGGGCACCGCCGCGGCGATGTCATCCTCCAGGTCGACATAATCGGCCCCCTCGACGATCGCGGTCCGCAGCACCAGCAGCCGGGCCTCCTCCGACTGCTCCCAGCGGCCTCCATCGGCCGCCCGCCGACAGGTGACGATCACCGGACAGGGCCGGTCCTTGAGCAACCGCTTCACCTGTACGGGGCCCTGGATGTAATCGAGCCGCAACTCGACCAGGCCGACACCCTGCTCGGCGAGAAACTTGTGTTCGGCAATCACATGCCGGTGACGGCCGCGACCGATTCCAACGCAGATCATGGGAGGCTTTGGACTCGCTTTCTTTCGAACAGGCGGAGGGTTCAGATCCGCCGAAACTGGCGGTCGAGTTCCTGCCGCGACAACACCAGCGACGTGGGGCGTCCGTGGGGACAATGATGGGCATCCGGCACATCCCGCCGGTCGCGGACAAGCGCATCGACCTCATCCTGCGACAGTGGGTCGCCGGCCTTGATGGCCGCCCGACAGGCCAGGCTGTGAAGCACCTCCTCCACGAGCATGGCCGGCTCGGCGGTGGCCGCCGCCGCCGCCAACCGATCGACGATCTCGCGAACGATTCCCGCCGCCGGTGTTTTGCCGGCGAGCACAGGCTTCGACGACACGATCACGGTCGAGCCGCCAAAGGGCTCGACCTGCATGCCGGCTTTCTGCAAGGCGGCTGCATGCTCGGTCACCAGTTCCAGTTCCGCCGGGGCGAGGTCGACCTGTTCCGGAATGAGCAGGGGCTGCACCTCGAGCCGCCCGTCGTTGACCGATGCCTTGAGTCGCTCGAAGAGCACGCGTTCATGCAGGGCGTGCTGGTCGATCACCTCGATGCCGTCGGCGCGTTCGACCACCAGGTAGCGGTTGAGCATCTGCACGGCCCGTTCGTCGGAGCCGATGGGCTCGTTGCTCGCAGAGGCCTGCTTGCCCTGCGATCCATCGACGCTCCATGCGGGCCGCGTCGCCACACTGTCGGTCGATGCCCGCTCCGCGGGGGTGAAGAAGCCGCGCGGCGGCGCTGGGAGGGGTGCAGGCCTTGCAGGCTGGCCGGGCGGCGACGGGGAAGCCATCTCCGCAGGACGGGGAAAAGCATCGTTCACAAACAGGGACGGAGAAGCCGGCGGCGTGGCGGGCGGAGCGTCCCATGGCGCCGGTGGACGCAGCACCGTCCCCATGTCGCTCTCCAGGAAGTTTGTCCGCAGCGACGAGAGCACCAGCCGGTAGAGCCGCTGGGGATCCCGAAACCGCACCTCCATCTTGGCCGGATGGACGTTCACGTCGACCGCATCCGGGGGCAGGTGGAACTGCAGGAATACGATCGGCTGCCGGCCGGTGAGGAGCAGGCCCCGATAGGCCTCCTGCACGGCATGGAGGATGGAGCGATCCCGAAACGGCCGCCCGGCCACGAAGAGATGCTGGAGGCGGCCACTGGCCTGATCGTCCTCGGGCCGGCCGACGAGGCCGGCGAGCCGCACGTCCCCATCGGTGGCCTCCACCTCGATGAGCCGTTCGGCCAGCCGCGTGCCAAAGAGTCCTCCGATCCGCTCCCGCCACACCGTCACGGCAGCCAGGTCATGCACCAGCCGGCCATTGTGGGTGAGCGTGAAGCCCACCTCGGGATGCGCCAACGCCGTGCGAACAAAGGCCTCGGAAGCGTGCGACCATTCCGTCTGTGGAGCCCGCAGGAAGGCCCGCCGGGCCGGCACGTTGCCGAAAACTTGTCGCACCTCGACCGACGTCCCGACCGCACAGCCTTCGGGTACCACTTCACCCATGTGGCCGCCGTCCAACTCGAGCCTGGCGCCGGTGCCACCGACCGGCCGCGACCGGATCACCAGCCGCGACACTTCGCCGATGCTGGCCAGAGCCTCCCCGCGAAACCCGAGCGTGCCGATCCGTTCGAGGTCTTCGGCCACCCGCAGCTTGCTTGTGGCGTGCGGAGCCACGGCCAGGGGAAGATCGTCAGGATCCATGCCGCAGCCGTCGTCAACCACCCGCACCAGGGCCACGCCACCCTGCTCGAGTGTCACGTCGATTCGCGTCGGCCCGGCATCAAGGGCGTTTTCGAGGAGCTCCTTCACGATGCTCGCCGGCCGTTCCACCACCTCGCCGGCGGCGATCCGGTTGACGACCGACATCGGTAGCGTGTGAATCCGTCCCATGGTGACACCCTGCCGCGACCTTCCGTCGCGATCAGGTGAGTTGATATTCCTTGATCTTGCGATAGAGTGTTCGCTCGCCGATGCAGAGCATCTCAGCCGCCTGCTCGCGGTTGCCGCCGGTGAGTTTGAGCGTTTCGCCGATGAACACCCGCTCGATCTCATCAAGCGGCCGCCCCACGAGCGCCGCGAGGCTACCGGCGGCGGAGACCTCGGCCGCGGCAACTGCGGCGACCGCGACATCAGGCTCCAATTCCAGCGGCAGGTCATCGATGTCGAGCGTGCC
>JAQBZA010000275.1 GCA_027622795.1 Planctomycetota bacterium
AGGATCGCAGATTCCCTTTGAAGCCGTTTTTTCGCAGCCTGCCCCATGAGTGAACCAGTTCGCGTCGGTGTCATCGGCCTCGGGACCGTCGGCTCGGGCGTGGTGCGGCTGCTGGCCGAATCGGCCGACCAAATTGCCCGGCATGCCGGCCGGCGGATCCTGGTGGAGCGGGCGGTTGTCAAAGACCTGACGAAGCCGCGGCATGTGCCGTTGGCAAGCGACCGCATTTCCGGCGAGATCACCGACATTGCCGGTGATGACTCTATCTCTGTCGGCGTCCTGCTGGTCGGCGGGCTCGAGCCGGCCCGCTCGATGGCTGTGGCGCTGCTGGAGAGCGGCAAGGACGTCGTCACCGCCAACAAGGCTCTTCTGGCCGAGCACGGCCCGGAACTCTTCGCGCTGGCTCGGGCGAAAGGCCGCTCGATCGCCTTCGAGGCAGCCGTTGCCGGCGGCATCCCGATCGTGGCGGCGATCGGCGAGTGCCTGGCGGCCAACCGGATCGAGAGCATCCGCGGCATCTTAAACGGCACGAGCAACTTCATCCTCTCGACGATGGAGGAGGAGGGTGCCGACTACGCCGCGGTCTTGAAACTCGCCCAGCAGAAAGGCTTTGCCGAGGCCGACCCGGCGATGGATGTCGACGGCACCGACGCCACGCAGAAGCTGGCGATCCTCGCCCACCTCGCCTTCGGCGTCTGGGTGCCCTGGCGGGACATTCCCCAGACGGGCATCGAGGCGATCGACCAGGAACTGATGGCCTTTGCGGCCGAGTTTGGCTATCGGATTCGGCTCGTGGCCGTGGCCGCCCGGGTGAACGGCCGGCTGGCGATGCGGGTCTCGCCGACGCTCGTCAAGGCGGGCACGCCCTTGGCCGAAACACGGGAGGCCTACAACGCCGTCAGCATTGTCGGGGATGCGGTGGGGCGGATGTTCTTCCACGGGCTCGGGGCCGGGCAGATGCCGACGGCCTCGGCCGTCGTCGCTGACATCATCGACACGGTCGTCGGCCGGGCCGCAATCACCTTCCGGACCACGGGACTGCTCGATCCGGACAGCCCCGCGGCCAGAATCGCCGGTGTCGAGATGCCTGAGCGACACTTCCTCCGGATTCCCGTCCTCGATCGGCCGGGCGTGATGGCCGAGATTTCGGGCACCCTCGGACGCCACGGGATTTCGATTGCGTCGCTGATCCAGCACGAGACCGGCATGCCCGGGCCGGTGCCGATGGTGATCATGACCCATCACGCCTCACCCGCCGCCGTGGCGGGAGCCTTGACGGAGATCGCCGTCTGCGACGCGGTGCAGGGCACGAGCGCCTGCCTGCCGGTGCTCGACGACTGGCAGCCAGCCGCCGAACACCTGGAGGGCTGAGGAGCCGCCGTGAAGTACCTGCTGATCATTCCCGATGGCGCCGCCGACGAGCCGCAGGCCAGTCTGAGCGGCAAGACGCCGCTGGAGGCCGCCCGCACGCCCGCCCTCGACGCGCTGGCTGCCCGCGGTCGGGTCGGCCTGACCAACCATGTGCCCGACTCGCTCCCGCCCGGCTCCGAGGTGGCCTGCATGAGCCTGATGGGCTATGACCCGCTCGCCTATTTCACCGGCCGGGCGCCGCTGGAGGCCGCCGCCCAGGAGATTCTCCTCGGGCCCCGCGACATCGCGGTGCGGTGCAACCTGGTGACGATCCGGCCGCAGGGTTCCGGCCGCGTCATGGAAGACTTCACGGCCGGCCACATCTCCACCGCCGAGGCATCCGAGCTCGTGGAGGCCTGCCAGCGGGGGCTCGTCGCCGACTTCCCTGAACTGGCCGCGGCCTGGACCTTCACCCCCGGCGTGAGCTACCGCAATCTGCTGATCTACAGGGGCGGGGGCACCTGCGCCGCCCAGGCCGCCGAGGACGCCGCCGCCGGCCTCCCGCTCGGCGCGGATCTCCGCACGACCCCGCCCCACGACTTGATGGACAAGCCGGTGGTCGACAGCTTCCCGCGGGGCACCGGCAGCCGGCTGCTGACCGAGATCATGGCCAAGAGCGGCGGCTGGCTCGCCGACCACCCGGTCAATCGCCGCCGCCTTGCCGACGGCAAGCGGCCGGCGACGCACGTCTGGCTCTGGGGTGCCGGTCGGGCGCCGGCCTTCGAGCCGTTCACCGAAAAGTATGGCTGCTCCGGGACGATGATCACCGCGGTCGATCTCCTGCGGGGGCTGGCGGCGCTCGCCGGCTGGAAGCGGCGGGAGGTGGTCGGTGCGACCGGCTATCTCGACACCGACTACGCGGCCAAGGGCCGGGCGGCAATCGAAGAACTGGCCAGCAACGACCTCGTCTGCGTCCACATCGAGGCCCCCGACGAGGCCAGCCACGAGGGTGATGCCGCGGCCAAGGTTAGGGCGATCGAGGAGATCGACGCGAAGATCGTGGCCCCGCTGGCGGAGTATTTGGCGGCGAGTGGCGAGCATCGGATCCTCGTCTGCCCCGATCCCCCGACCTTCATCGCCACCAAGACGCACTCGCGGGGCGGGGTTCCTTTCGTGATCGCGGGCACGGGCGTGGGGCCCAACGGCCAAGCCGCCTACCATGAGGGCTCGGCGGCAGCCGCCGGCGACTCGGTGCTGCCGGGCTGGACGCTGATGGGTGAGTTTCTGAAACGGTGATCGCCGCCCGAGGCCGGGCAGGCGGCGTGACGCTCGAGAAGGACGACACTGTATGGCGCTGGTAGTGCAGAAGTTTGGCGGGACGAGCGTGGCCGACGCAGCCAAGATCAAGGCGGCGGCCGCCAAGGCGGTGGCCCGCCACGACGCTGGCGACCGCGTGGTGGTGGTGGTCAGCGCGATGGGCCACCAGACCGATCTGCTGGTCGATCTGGCCGGCCAGATCACCGCCCAGCCCAGTGCCCGAGAGATGGACATGCTCCTCTCGACCGGCGAACAGGTGAGCGTGGCCCTGTTCGCGATGGCGATCCACGCGCTGGGCCGCGAGGCGGTCAGCCTGACCGGCTCCCAGATCGGGATCCGCACCGACAGCCGGCACGGCAAGGCCCGGATCAAGTCGATCTCGACGACGAAGGTCGCGAAGATCCTCGAGGGAGGCGCGATCGTGATCGCTGCCGGCTTTCAGGGCACCGACCAGCACGGCAACATCACGACGCTTGGCCGGGGCGGCTCCGACACCACGGCGGTCGCCCTGGCGGCGGTGCTGGGAGCTGACCGCTGCGAGATCTACACCGATGTGGAGGGGATCTACACGACCGATCCCCGGATCCTGCCGGCCGCCCGTCGGCTCTCTTCGATCGCGTATGAGGAGATGCTCGAACTCGCCAGCCTCGGAGCCGGCGTGATGCATGCCCGTTCGATCGAGTTTGCGAAGAAGTTCGGGGTGCCGGTGATGGTCCGGTCGAGTTTCAAGGACGGCCCCAGCACGATGATCCTGCCCGCCGATCGGGCCAAGCCACGGCCGGCCAGCGGAATCGCTCTGGCCCGTGACGAGGCCCGGATCACCCTCGAGGACGTGCCCGACGAGCCGGGCACGAGCCACGCGGTCTTCTCGGCGCTAGCCGCGGCGGGAATCACCGTCGACATGATTGTCCAAAACGCGGGGCAGGGGGGGCAGACCGACATCTCCTTCACGGTCGCCAGCGATGATTTCCAGGAGGCTGCCGCGGTGAGCCGCCGGGTCGCCGCAGAGCTGGGAGCAGGGGGCATTTCCTGCGATGACGACGTCGCCAAGGTGTCGGCGGTCGGCGTCGGCATGGCCCGCGAGGAAGGGGTGGCGGGGCGGATGTTTCAGGCGGTCGCCGCCGCCGGCATCAACGTCCGGATGATTACCACCAGCGAGATCAAGATCTCGGCGCTCGTCGATCGAGCCGACGCCAACGCGGCAGTCGCCGCAGTCCATGCCGCCTTTGGCCTCGAGACGCCATCGCCTGCCGAGGTGGCCGAAGGCTCACTCGAGGAGGGGCCCAAGCCCAGCCCGCTCGAGGTCGTGCGGCGGCTCAAGGGGATGGAAGACCTCGCGATCGAAGATTGCGTGCTCGATTCCTCCCAGGCATTGGTGACGATCGTCGGCCTGCCCGACACGCCGGGGGCGGCCGCCGAGATTTTTGCTGCTGCGGCGGCGGCCGGGCTGTTTGTCGACATGATCGTGCAGAGCCATCCGCGAAACGGCCGGGCGGAGATTTCCTTCACGGTGCCCGCCGGCGACGCCGAGCGGGCCGCCGAGGCAGCCCGAACCGCCGCCGCCGCCCACGGGGCAACCGTGGCCGACGTGCCGCACGTGGCCAAACTCTCGATCACGGGTGTCGGCATCCGCAGCCATGCCGGCGTGGCCGACCGGCTCTTCAAGCCGCTCACCGACGCCGGGATCAACATCGACCTGGTCAACACCAGCGAGACCCGCCTCAACGTGATCGTGGCGGCCAAGCATGGCAAGAAGTCGCTGCGAGTGCTCCGCAAGGCCTTCGGGCTGCCTGCCGCGAAGAGCAGCTAGCCAAGCACGTTCTCGAGGACGTCTTCCGAGACGTAGATCGGCAGGTTCGGCTCGCAGGTGACGGCCACGGCGATCGCGTCGGAAGGACGGGCGTCGATCTCGATGATCTCGCCATCCTTGAGGACGCGGATCACGGCGTAGTAGGTGTGTTCCTTGAGTTCCGAGATCACGACATCTTGAAACTCTCCGCCGAGCATCTCGACGGCTGCCACGAGGAGGTCGTGGGTGAGCGGACGGGGCGCCTGATGATGCTTGACCCGCCGATCGATGCTGGTGGCCTCGAACAGGCCGATGATGATCGGAAACGTCCGGTCGCCGTCGACCTCCGAGAGATAGACGACCTGTTGATCGTTGACCTCGCTGATGATGATCCGCGAGAGTTCCATCTGGACGCTCATGCCGCGTGCTCCTGGGCGGTGTGGGCCGACGCGTCCAACCGGCTGCGTGGCCCCTTGGGCATGAGTCTACCCCAGGGGGGAAGCCGT
>JAQBZA010000276.1 GCA_027622795.1 Planctomycetota bacterium
CCCCCACGAGCCGAGCCATCGAGCTTCGCGAGCACAATCCCCGTGCAGCCGGCCGCCTCCTTGAAGCCCTTGGCCTGCGAGAGGGCGTTTTGCCCGGCCGTGGCATCGATCACCAGGAGCGTCTCGTGCGGCGCGTCGGCAATCTGCTTGGCGATCACGCGACGAATCTTGCCAAGCTCCTGCATCAGGTTTGACTGAGTCTGCAGCCGGCCGGCCGTATCGACGATGCAGACATCGAAGGCCCCCTCGACCGCCCGCGTTACTGCCCGATGGGCCACGCTGGCCGGGTCGCTGCCTGCCTCGCCACGGATGATCTCGGCGCCAATCCGGCCCGCCCACATCGCCAGCTGCTCAACCGCCGCCGCCCGAAACGTGTCGCCCGCCCCGAGCACGACCCGCTTGCCGTCTTTTGTAAACCGCTGCGCCAGCTTGGCGATCGAGGTCGTCTTGCCTGAGCCGTTTACTCCCGTCACGAGGATCACCGTCGGCCCCTCGGCTGCCAGAGCGACCGGAGCTGCCGTCGACTCGAGCCGGCCGAGCAGCTCACGGCGAATCGAATCGACCACCACGTCAGGATCGACCACCCGGGCCCGCAGTCGCTCCCGCACATCCTTCACGATCGACTCGGCCGCCGCCGGCCCCATGTCGGTGCGCACGAGCGCCCCCCGCAGCTCCTCCAGAAACTCTTCGTCGACAAGCCGACCCTCCCGCTTGAAAAGGTCGCGGACGTCGGTCTGCAGCACCTGCGCCGTCTTGGAGAGGCCTGCCTTGAGACGTTCAAAAAAGGTCGCCATCGATGTTCCTTCCGCGTGCTTGGATCAGCCGGCGGCCGCCCGGTCGGCCATCAGTCGGCCAAGGATGCCGGCCACGAAGCGAGCCGACGAGGCTGAGCCATACCGCTTGGCCAGTTCGATCGCCTCGTCGACTGCGACGGCCGGCGGCGTGTCGGTGTGAAGAATTTCATACACCGCGATCCGCAGGATTGTGCGGTCGGTGGCGGCCATGCGGGCCACCCGCCAGTTGTCGGCGCGGGCGTCGAGGGCCGCGTCGAGTTCGCCGACGTGGCTCCGCACGCCCTCGAGCAAACCCTTCGCGAAGCCGACGAGCACCGGCTGCCGCAGCCGGCCGACCAAAAACCGCTCCAGCCCCGCCCGATCGGCAGCCGGCTGCATTTCGACCTGGTAGAGCGCCTGCATGGCGATCTCACGCGCCCGGGAACGAAGGCTCATGACGACTCGCCCACCGGAGGCAGGGCACGCAGGAGTGCAATCATGTCGATGGCGGCGGCGGCACACTCAGCCCCCTTGTTGCCCGCAAACCCGTCTTCGGGCCCGCCCGCCGCGCGGGCCATGGCCTGGGCGAGCGTGTCGCAGGTGAGCACGCCGAAGAGTACCGGCAGGCCGTGGGCCCGGGCGATCTGCTCAATCCCGCCGGCCACCGCGGTAGCGATGTGCCGGTCATGCGAGGTCTCCCCCTTGATGATGGCGCCAAGGCAGAGCACCGCCGCATAGCGACCGCTAGCGGCCAGCCGATCGGCGGCAAGCGGGAGTTCAAACGCCCCCGGCACCCAGGCCACGTCTATTCGATCAGGAGCCATGCCGGCGGCAGCGAGGGCATGCACCGCGCCGTCGCGGAGCCGTCGAGTGACCGAGTCGTTGTAGCGAGACACCACCAACGCCACGCGAATGCCAGCCGGCAAGGAGCCGGTGGCCGTGGGAAACTCGTGCGGTGCGGTCGCGGAAGATCGAGGGGCGGGCGTCATGTGGCCTTCAGGCTCATGAGAAATTCACTGTTGGATGCGGTCTTTGCCAGCCGGTTGATCAGCAGTTCCATCGCATCGACCGGGTTTTTATCACTCAACGCCCGCCGCAACACCGTCACCCGCTTGTACTCATCGGGCTCAAGCAGCATCTCTTCGCGGCGGGTGCCTGAGCGATTGATGTCGATCGCCGGGTAGACCCGTTTGTCGACCAGCCGCCGGTCGAGGATAATCTCGTTGTTGCCCGTGCCCTTGAATTCCTCGAAGATCACGTCGTCCATCTTGCTGCCGGTATCGACCAGCGCCGTGGCGATGATCGTGAGCGAGCCCCCCTCCTCCACCTTGCGGGCGCTGCCGAAAAACCGCTTCGGTCGCTGGAGGGCATTGGAATCGACACCGCCGGAGAGAATCTTGCCTGAGTTGGGCACCTCTGAATTCCAGGCTCGCGCCAGCCGCGTGATCGAATCGAGGAAGATCACCACGTCGCGGCCGTATTCGACGAGCCGCTTCGCCTTCTCCTGCACCATCTCGGCAACCTGCACGTGGCGGCTGGCATTCTCATCGAAGGTGGAGCTGATCACTTCGCAGGAAGGCCCCTTCACCTGCCGCTCCATGTCGGTGACCTCTTCGGGCCGCTCGTCGATGAGGAGCATGAAGACATAGGCCTCGGGGTAGTTGGCCAGCACCGCCTTGGCCATCTTCTGCAGCAGAATCGTCTTGCCGGCCCGCGGCGGGCTTACGATCAGACCACGCTGGCCGAAACCGATCGGCACGACCAGATCGATCACGCGGGTCGAGATCTCGTCCGCCGTCGTCTCCATGACGATCCGCTCATCGGGATGGAGCGGCGTGAGCTCGTCGAAGAAGACCCGGGTCGAGAGCTTGGCGGGGTCTTCTCCATTGATCGCCTCGACCCGCAGCAGCGCAAAGTACCGCTCCGTCTCCTTGGGCGGCCGGATCTGGCCGGCGACGCTCATGCCGTTGCGGAGGCCAAACCGCCGGATCTGGCTCGGTGACACATAGATATCGTCAGGGCACGAGAGGTAGTGGTAGTCGGGGCTGCGAAGAAATCCAAACCCGTCGGGAAGGATCTCGAGCGTACCTTCTCCAAACATCAAGCCGTTGAGCTTCACCCGCTCCTTCAGGATCCGAAACACAAGGTCATGCCGCTTGGCGCCGGTGATGTCGCCGATGTTTTCCTGTCGCGCCCGTTCGATCAGCTCCGGCATCGTCATCTTCTGCAGTTCGGTGATGTAGGTATCACCCTGCTTGAGCGACTCGTAATGGTCGGTGACGTCGACCCCATCCTTGACCTCGGCGGCGATCTCCTCGGCCAGCGACATCGGCTCCTGTTCGAGTTCGTCAGGTGATGGGGTATCAGGCATGGGCAGGGGATACCTTCGGCATCCGACCGCAGCCTGAATGCCACGCTGGGATCGGAGGATCGGGAGAGGAGGTGACCAGGAAAGGAGGGAAGTCAACCGAGATCCGGCCGTGAACGAATTCGCTCCCAGACTAGGTCGACCTGATTTCGAGTATAAGCCAAGTCGCCCCCGGCATCCACGGTCATGGTTTTCTCGGGGGGCATATCACTTTCACGAAAATCACGGGACCACGCGGCGTCTCGTTGCCGCTGCTGTTCGGCCGAAAGATTCCGAGCCACCAGACGATTCGCTCGCACCGCGTCATCGCAGACGATTCGCATCAACACATCGCAGCGGTCGGCCCAACCGACCTGCACCAGCAACGGCACATCGAGGACCACGATCGCAGCCGCGTTTCCGCAGCCTTCCTCACTTCGAATGGCGTCCAGCCGAGCCTCAATGCGATGACGAACTTCGGGATGGATGATCGCTTCAAGGGCAGCGAGTGCCGCCGCATGGTCCGCAGTCGACCCAAATACCTGCTCCGCAAGCCTGTCGCGCCGCAGCCCACCATCGTCGGCAACCACCCCGCGGCCGAACCGATCAACGACCGCCTGCCGCACCGCCGGATCGTCTAACGCATCGCGCGCAAGGGCATCGGCATCGATCACCTCGGCCCCATGCTCAGCCAGCATTCGGGCCACCGTCGATTTTCCAGAAGCCATTTGGCCAACCAGCCCGATCACGATCATGTCAGCCCTTTTCGCAGTCGGCCCAGGTCACCCCCGTATGCACCGACACCTCGAGCGGCACGTCGAGCTGCATCGCCACCCGCATCTCCTCCGGCACGATTTGCGCCAATGGGTCGACGGCCGCTGCCGGCGCCTCGAGCAGGAGCTCGTCATGAATCTGAAGCACGATGGCGGCCTCAGGCACCTCAGCCTTCACCCGCCGATCGACCCGCAGCATCGCCAGCTTGATCAGGTCGGCCGCTGATCCCTGCACGATCGTATTCACGGCAGTTCGCTCCGGAAGCGAGAGCGCAAAGCCACCGGCCGCCGACCGCCGCCCGGCCCGATCCCGCACCCCGCTGTCGGCCGAGCATGGTGGTGATGTATCCGTTGCGACGGCAGCGGTCGAGCACTTCATCCATGAAGGTCTCCGCGCCGGCAAAGGTCTTGAAGTAGGCGGCAATGAAGGCTGCCGCCTCCGGCTGCGGAATCCCCAGGCCCTTGGCCAGTCCAAAGGCGCTCTGGCCGTAGAGAATTCCGAAGTTCACCGCCTTGGCTGCCCGCCGCATCTCGGCCGTGACCTCGTCGCCCGCCACGCCATAGACCGCCGCCGCCGTCCGGGTATGGATGTCTTCCCCGGTGGCAAATGCCTCCCGCATCGCGGCATCACCCGACAGATGAGCAAGGATGCGAAGCTCGATCTGCGAGTAGTCAGCACTCAAAAACCGCCAGCCGGGCTCGCGCGGTAGAAAAGCGGCGCGAATCTGCTGCCCCTCGGCCGACCGCGTGGGAATGTTTTGCAGATTGGGCTCGCTCGAGCTGAGCCGGCCGGTGGCGGTCACGGTCTGGTTGAACGACGTGTGAATTCTCCCGGTGGCCGGATCGACCAGTAGCGGCAGGGCATCGACGTAGGTGCTCTTGAGCTTGGCAAACTTGCGATGCTCGAGGAGTTTTGCCGGCAGCGGATGCAGCTGCGCCAGCTCCTCAAGCACCTCGGCATCAGTGCTGGGGCCCGTCTTCGTCCGCTTGACGACCGGCAGCTTCAGCTCATCGAAGAGCACCGTCCGCACCTGAACCGGCGAGGTGACAAGCGGCTCGTGG
>JAQBZA010000277.1 GCA_027622795.1 Planctomycetota bacterium
GGCCGGCGTGTGGAACAGCATTCAGGGTGCCTCGTCCGGCGTGAACCGGCAGGGCACCTCGATGGCCTGGGCCGGCAACATCTGGTGGGAGCCACTGGGGCCCTTCGGCCTCGGCTACTCCGACATGGAGCATCATCAAAGCCCGGCCTGGCGGCTCGGCTGCAGCGGCATCACGGCGATCACGCAGGCGATCGACCAGGCCGGCCAGAATCCTGAAGACACGATCGTGCGGCTCTCCGACGGCACGCCGATCGCGCAGGCGAACGCGCTCGGCCCCAATACGCAGGTGACGCAGTTTGACTACCAACTCGCCACGGTCGATGCCGGCTGGAAATACCGCGGGCTGGCGGTGAACTTCGAATACTACTTCCGGTTGCTCAACGACTTCCGAGGCAGTGGCGACTTCGACCGCGCGAGCACGTTTGATCAGGGGGGCCAGGCCTACCTCGCCTGGTGCGTGGTGCCGAGAACCTACGAATTGTACGGACGCTCGAGCCTCGTGACGGGCGACTATGGCACGGGCCAGGAGTATGGCGGCGGCTTCAACTGGTATCTCTATGGATCGAGACAGAGCCGCTTCACGATCGAGGCCCTGTCGATCAACTCGAGCCCCGCCCAAAACATCCTCTACCCCTACCGCGCCGGCTACACCGGCACCGCCATCCAGACCCAACTCTGCGTGATCTTCTAGCTTCACGCGGAAAAAGCCCTCCATGGCCTTTTTCCGCTTGCTCAACCGGTCGAAAAGCCAAGGTTTTCGACCGGTCGATGGTCGCCGCATCCTGCGGCGAGTTCCTTCACGCGGAAAAAGCCCTCCATGGCCCTGCCCGCGAAGGCGGGTGAACACAGCCCGCTTGCTCGACCGGTCGATGGTCGCCGCATCCTGCGGCGAATTACCAGCGCGCATTTCAGACAGACAATGACAACGTGATGGAGAGCGGAAGGCTCGGGGGTCGGCGAACGCTCGAGGAGCCTTGGGCGTATCCTCGCCCGGCGACGAGACTTTTGCCGCCCCCGAGCCGTTGCTACGCGAAGGCTGCTACCCTGACCGATAGCGGGCGGCGCGGTGCGTGAAATCGAGTGTGCATCGCGGGTTCTTGCGGGTGTTTCCCACGATTCGTACAACTGCGGTTCACGATCGATCGTCTTTCCGCGAGGGGTGTTTTTTCATGGCTGCTGCCGTTGCAACGAAGAAGTCCGCCGTGCTGCCCGAGGCAAAAAATGTCGGCTCCGCGCTCGACCGGGCGATGACTGCCGGCCAGGGAATTCTCCGGCTCTCGCCCACCTGGGTACCCCGCAGCTTCTTGCATCCGGGCAAGCGGGTCCGCCTTCATCCCGATGACTACTACGCCTACGGGCTCGACCGCGGCGGCATCGACGAGCGGTGGTTTGCCAGCACGACAGAGGCGGCCAATGAGGGCCGTGTGGCTGACGAGGGGCTCTCGTGGTGCGTGTTCGAGGGCGAGCGTTTTCTCCTCCGCGACGCCGTCGCCGAGGGCCAGGGCAAACTCGTGGGCGAGCAGATCTGGAAGCACTTTCAGCGGTGGCCTGTCTACTCGAAGTTTTTCGACAACATGGGCCCCATCCCGCATCACATGCATCAGTCGATGGAAGACGCCAAGCTCGTCGGCCAGGAGGGCAAGCCAGAGAGCTATTACTTCCCGCCGCAATACAACAACTGCGACAACAACTTCCCCTACACTTTCATGGGCCTCGAGCCCGGCACGACGAAGGAAGATGTCCGCCGCTGCCTCGAAAACTGGAACCGCGGCGACAACGGAATCCTCGACCACTCGAAGGCCTACCGGCTCGAGCGCGGCACCGGCTGGCTGATCCCGCCGGGTGTGTTGCATGCCCCGGGCTCGCTCCTCACCTACGAGCCCCAGTGGGGCAGCGACGTGTTTGCCATGTTTCAGTCGCTGGTGGAAGGCCGGGCGGTGCCATGGAGCCTCCTCGTCAAGGACATGCCGGCGGCGAAGCACCAGGATCTCGACTTCATCATCGGCCAGCTCGACTGGGAGAAGAACGTCGATACCCACTACAAGGAAAGCAACTTCCTGCGGCCGATCATCGACGAGAAGCGGAGCACGGCCGGCGCGACCGACCGCTGGATCGTCTACGGCCACGTCGATGGCAAGCAGCTTTTCAGTGCCAAGGAACTTACCCTCGAGCCGGGCGCGAAAGTCACCGTGAAGGACGCCGCCGCCAGCGGCTGGATCACGGTGCAGGGCGAAGGCAAGGTGGGCGTGCATGACGTCGCCACGCCGACCCTCATCCGCTTCGGCGAGATGACGGCCGACGAGCTTTTCATCTCCGCCGACGCCGCGGCCGCCGGCTACACGGTGGAAAACACCGGCCCCGGCCCGCTCGTCTCCCTCCGCTACTTCGGCCCCGACGTCCACCCTGACCTCCCCAAACACGGAAGGAGTGCCTGATGCTTCTGGCACTCAAAGCAAACTCTGGCGCACGTGAATCCGCCTGGAAGCACCCGCGAGGGGTTGCCCGTGCCATCGAGGCGGCGTTGTCAGCGAGCGCAGGCAGGATGCCGAGAGCGAAGCTGGCATCGAGTGAGCGCAGGGCAGGATGCCCGTAGCGAACGTCCGCAGAGATGGCGCGGGCAACCCCGAGCCGCGCTACTGACCAACATTTTCTTGAACCCAAAATTGCCATTCGCCTAGGAACAAGTCATGAAAAAGCACTCCGCCCCCAAACTCCACAACGCCATGTGGCCCGGCCTCGTCGGCAAGGGAACCGATCCCGGCCAGGAGCCGCCCATCTCGCTCGAGCGGATGCTCGAACTCACCGCCGCCGCCGAAGTGGACGGCCAGAAGTTCGACGGCATCGATTACTTCCTCTTTCTCCCCCACACGAACCCCGAGGCGAGCGACGCCGAACTCACCAAGATCGCCGACCTGATCGCCTCCCATGGGTTCGCCGTCGGCTCACTCGTGGCGCCGGTGTGGCCGGGCACGGTGGGTGATTCGGCGATGGGCGACGCGGCCGCCCGCGAGAAGTTTCTGTCGGCGGTGAAGATGGCCTGCCGAATCGCGAAGGTATTTGAGAAGCATGGTGTGCGAAAGTATGGCGTGATCCGGATCGACTCGGCCGAGTTTGGTGTGGCCAAGTGGCGGGAGAATCCGCAGGCCAATAC
Organism: Planctomycetota bacterium; assembly: GCA_027622795.1. Lineage (GTDB taxonomy): Bacteria > Planctomycetota > Planctomycetia > Pirellulales > UBA1268 > CACORA01. The sequence continues at coordinate 3,152 of JAQBZA010000277.1, forward strand.
GGCAAAGATCGCGGAGACATTTCGCGAGGCGGCCAAAATCGCCAAAGACAATGGCCAGCGGCTGGCCGCCGAGGGCGAGATCTGCTGGGCTGGCATGCACTCCTGGAAGGACATGCTCAATCTGCTCGAGGAGGTGGGGATGCCAGAGACGCTCGGCTTCCAGGCCGACCTCGCCCACACCTATCTCTACCTGCTCGGCTACAACGCGCCTGAGCACGCCCTTGTGAAGCCGGGCTACACGGACGCCGAGTTTTGGCCTGCCTACAAGGAGATGGTCGCGAAGCTGCGGCCATGGACGATCGACTTTCATGTGGCCCAAAACGATGGCGAAGTACATGGGGCCGGCTCCCACGACAAGACCGGCAAGCACTGCCCGGCCGACGATCCGGCGGGTAAGCTCGACATCGTGAAGTGCTCGGGCGAGTGGCTCGAAGGGGCGGCCGACCGCGGCATCAGGCACATCTGCTGGGACGGCTGCATGTTCCCCAACGCGACCCTGGAAGACCCGAACACCTGGAAGACAATCCTCAAAACCATGATCGCCGTCCGTGACGCCCACGGCTGGAACTAACTTTTCAAGCGAAAAAGCCGTCCCCTATCTTTTTCTCTCCGACTGCAAAGCATCACCCCAGTGATGCCCTTGTAATGACCCTCAACAGTGAACCATGGAGGCGAGTGAATCGGCGAACGCTCGACGAGCCTTGGGCGTATCCTCGCCCGGCGAGGAGACTTTTGCCGTTCACTCGCCGGACCACACCGTACGATTCAGCACTACTCGTTGACCTAAGGAATACATGACATGGCAAAGCAGCTCCGCATCGGCATGATCGGCTACGGCTTCATGGGCCGCGCCCACTCCAATGGATACAACCGCGTCAAAGACTTCTTCGATCTCGAATACCTGCCGAAGCTGCAGGCCGTGGCCGCCCGCGACGCCGACAAGGCGCAGGCCTTCGCCGATCGCTGGGGCTATTCCCGCGTGGAGACCGACTGGCGGAAGCTCGTGGCCGCCGACGATATCGACGCGATCGACATCTGCACGCCCAACAACCTGCATGCCGAGATCGCGATCGAGGCCGCCAAGCACGGCAAGGCGATCCTCTGCGAAAAGCCTCTTTCGATGGACACGGCCGAAGGCGAGCGGATGTGCGCGGCGGTCGAGAAGGCGGGCGTGCCCAACACGGTCTGGTACAACTACCGCCGCATTCCGGCGGTTACGTTCGCCAAGCAGCTGATCGACTCAGGACGCCTCGGGCGGGTGTTTCATTATCGGGCCGAGTTCCTCCAAGACTGGACGATCAATGCCGATCTCCCGCAGGGGGGCGCGGCACTGTGGCGGCTCGACGCCAAGGCGGCCGGTAGCGGTGTGACGGGCGACCTGCTGGCCCACTGCATCGACACGGCGATCTGGCTCAACGGCACGGTGCAGGACGTGACCGCGATGACCGAGACGTTTGTGAAGGAGCGGACGCACCAGCTCACCGGCAAGAAGGAGCCGGTCGAGATCGACGACGCCTGCTCGTTTCTCTGCCACTTCAAGAACGGTTCGCTCGGACTCTTCGAGAGCACGCGCTATGCCCGCGGCCACAAGGCGCTCTACACCTTCGAGATCAACGGCGAAAACATGAGCCTCAAGTGGGATCTGCATGATCTCCATCGGCTGCAGGTCTTTGACTACAACGACGCCGGGCCCGAGCGGGGCTGGAAGAGCGTGCATGTGACCGACGGCGACCATCCTTACATGGACAAGTGGTGGGTGCCGGGGCT
>JAQBZA010000278.1 GCA_027622795.1 Planctomycetota bacterium
GGTGTGACCACCAGCTTGTTGACTCCCTGAGATGCAAGCTCACGAATGGCATCGCAGACGTCTGGCTCCAGCCACGGCTGGGTCGGCGGACCGCTTCGACTCTGATAGACGAGCCGCCAGTTGGTCTGGCCCGCCTGCTCGGCGACCAGCCGCGAGGCCTCGGTGAGCTGGCTGACGTATTTGGATGTGTCGGCCATCGACATCGGGATGCTGTGAGCGGTGAAGAGCACCGGCAGATCGGTATCGCCACCAAGCTGCTCAGCCGCCGTGCGGACGTTGCGGGCCATCGGGCCCACGAAGCCCGGATGATTGAAGAAGACACGGATCTTGTCGACAACCGGCGCTCCCTCACCAAGCGGCTCGCGGGCGGCGGCGATGTTTTCCCGATACTGACGGCAGCCGGAATAGCAGCTGAACCCGCTGGTCACAAACGCCAAAGCCCGCTTCACACCCGCGTCGGCCATTTCGCGAAGCGTGTCGGTGAGCAGGGGGTGCCAATTGCGGTTGCCCCAGTAGACCGGCAGCCGCGGGCCGCGCCTCTCGAGCTCATCGCGGAGGGCATCGAGGAGGGCTTGATTCTGCTCATTGATCGGGCTCTTGCCACCGAAGTGGTAGTAGTGCTCCGCGACCTCAAGCATCCGCTCGCGGGGCACATTGCGACCCCGCAGCACATTTTCCAGAAACGGGATGACGTCGTCGGGGCCATCGGGGCCACCGAAGGAGACCAAGAGCACCGCATCGTAGGCGGCCGGTTTCGACGCGTCTTCGTTCATGCAATGGATGACCGGCAGGAAAACGCCACACACCAGATGGCGCAACTGCTCGAAAACAGTGACCCCACGGGGATTCGAACCCCGGTTACCGCCGTGAAAGGGCGATGTCCTAGGCCTCTAGACGATGGGGCCGTCTGACCTGCCGATGCCACCGGCGAAGCTTCTTGAAGGATACCCGTTCAAGAACCATTGCGAAAGGCTAGGCGGGATCACCCGGCTGATGGCCAGCCGGCTGCGATGATTCGACGGATCGCGCGGTGTCGCCGCCTTCCGCTGCCTGCGTATCAGGAACTGCATCGAGCGGTTCGCCACGGGAAATCGCATCGTACACTTCGCGACGATGGACCGGCACCTCCTTGGGCGCCTCCACTCCGAGTCGCACCTTGTCACCACGGATTTCGACCACCACGATCGTGATGTCGTTGTTGATGACTATGCGTTCGTCTTTTTTTCGCGAGAGAACCAGCATCCGACCTTCCTTGGCGGGTTTGGCGCATACAGCGCCGCAAACTCGCTGAAAACAACCCTAACTATATAAGACGCAGGAATTCCGTCAAGCAGCCTCTGGCTCTCCACCGCCCCGACGGGCCTGCGCTACCCGTCAGCCGCTCTTTTTTTCGGATAATCACACCGTTTCAACGTTGAATGGGCCTTTGTCGGTGCTCGCATTCACCGTCGAAGGCGGCCGGTGGACACTTCGTCAGGGTGCCCCGTGGCGGCGTGTTGGCCGCACCTTGTTGGCTCCGGGAGCGACCCTATACTCTCGACAACGGCTGTCTCGAAACGCGTTGGCCCTCGCGAGGACACCGCCTGTGTGCCGCCTGGAGGCTCCATGAAGGACTGGTTTCGCAATCTTTTTTCCGCGGTGGGCACCGTGCTGCAGGGCATGCTGGTGACGTTTCGAGTTTTTCGCAGCACCTACGACCAGGAGCGGCGGACGTTCACGGAGCACTTTGAGTATCCGGAACTCCCGGCCCCCGTGGCGGCCCGCTACCGCGGCTTTCATCGCTATGACCTCACGACCTGCATCGCCTGCGATCAGTGCGCGAAGGCCTGCCCCGTCGACTGCATCTACATCGGCAAGGAGCGGGTTGAAAATGGCAAGGGCTTCCAGGTCAGTGGGTTCACGATCGATTACTCGAAGTGCATGTTTTGCGCCTTGTGTGTTGAGCCTTGCCCGGTCGACTGCATCTTCATGGGGTCGACCCTCGATCTCTCCTGCTACAGTCGGGATGGCACGATTGTTGATTTCGCACGGCTGCCGGTCGATGGGGACGGTCGACGCTCAACCCGACGGCCGTTGCCGCGTCGAAGGTGATCGTCGAACCGGTTCACGGCGGTCCCAACCAGTAGCCTTTTCCTGCCCGCGACCCTCCTGAGTCCCATCATGTCCGACCCTGTTCTGCTTGCCGGCTATGTTGCCCTCTTTGTGGCCATCGGCGGGGCGTTTCTGGCGGTGAACCTGCTGGTCGGCTGGCTGGTGCGGCCGCGGGTCCCGAACACCGAGAAACTCGAGGTCTACGAATGCGGCGAGCCGGCGATCGGGTCGAGCTTCGTGCAGTTCGATCTGCGGTTTTACGTGGTGGCGTTGCTGTTCATCATCTTCGACGTCGAGGTGGCGCTCTTCTTCCCGTGGGCAACCGTCTTCGGCAAAGCGTCGCAGCTGGCCGACCCTGCCGTGGTGAGCGTCGAGGCAGACGGCACGACGCTGGCGCCGGGAGCAGCCGGCCTGTTTCGTGAATTGGGGCTGCGGTCTCCCGCGGTACCTGCCCTGCAGCCGACTCGAAATGAGGCCCTCTACATCGAGCAGACCCGTGGTGAAATGCCGGCGGCGCAGGCGCTTGGGCAATGGGCGGTGGCCAAGACCGGCCGCCTCCTGGCCCGCACGGCCGTTGTCGACATGGCTGTTTTCTTCGCGGTGTTGCTGACCGGCTTCGCCTACGTCTGGTATCGCGGTGATCTCGACTGGGTACGGGCCGTCTCGGCGGCACGTGCCGGGCCAGCGACCGTTTCGACAGAGAGGAGCGTGGCATGAGCGGTGCGCGAGGGCCGGCCTTCCTGGAGCAATTGCAGGCCGCCGTTCCGGAAGGCGTCGTGGGCCAGAATCTCGAGGCGATCGATCCTTGGATCGAGGTCGCCCCGGAGCAGATCGCTCGGGTCTGCCACTGGCTCAAGCACTCGAGCCCGGTGGCATTCGATTCGATCCAGTGCATCACGGCCGTCGACTGGTTTGAGCCCGATACCAAGAAGGCGGCCAAGGTCTCCTGGCAGCCGCACGTAGAACTCGTCTATCACCTCTGGAGCACCGCCACCCGCGCGAGCCTTGTGATCAAGGCCAAGGTGGCCCGCTGGAAGGATGACGTGGCCGGTCGTCTGCCCGAGGTGCCGAGTGTGACGGGCGTGTGGCGGGGCGCCGACTGGCACGAGCGGGAGGTGTATGACCTCTCCGGCATCTGGTTCACCGGCCATCCCGACCTGCGGCGAATCCTCTGCCCCGAGGACTGGGAGGGATATCCACTTCGCAAAGACTACGAGATGCCGCTCGACTACCACGGCATCCGCGGGAGGTAGCCAATGTCGCAGGTCGCCGACGATCCGAGAATCATCGAGTTTGACGTTCGCACGGATGAGATGCTTGTCAACATGGGGCCGCAGCATCCGAGCACCCATGGCGTGCTCCGGCTCGTGCTCCGCACCGACGGCGAGATCGTTTCGGAACTGGAGCCGCATATCGGCTATCTCCACCGCTGCGCCGAGAAGATCGGTGAAAACGTGTCGGCCCGACAGTGGATTCCCTACACCGACCGGATGGACTATCTGGCCGCGATGAACATGAATCTCGGCTGGGCCTTGGCGGTCGAGAAATTGATGAAGTATGAGGTGAGCGAAAAGGCGCGGCATCTGCGGGTGCTGATCGCGGAGCTTGGCCGCATCGCCAGCCACCTTGTGGGCATGGGGGCGTATGGCCTCGACCTCGGCACCTTCAGCCCGTTTCTTTACGCGTTTCGCGAGCGGGAGAAGATCCTCGACCTCTTCGAGGAAGCCTGCGGGGCGCGGCTGACCTACAGCTACATCACGCTCGGGGGCCTCACGGCTGACCTGCCTCCCGGCTGGCTCCAGAAATGCGAGGCCTTCCTCGACCAGTTTGAGCCGGTGATTCAGGAATATCACACGCTGCTTACCACCAATGCGATCTTCGTGAAGCGGACGGCCGGCATCGGTGTGCTGTCGCGGGAGATGGCGATCGACTACGGCACCTCAGGCCCGGTGCTCCGTGGCAGCGGCGTCGACCAGGACCTTCGCCGCGACGGCGAAAGCATCTACACGGCCATGTACGACGGCTACGCCTTCGAAGTGGCCGTGATGAAAGATGGCCACTATCCTCGCGACCACGAGTATCCGGCAGTGCCGGCCGATGCGGTGCTCGGCGATTGCTGGCATCGCTTTTTTGTTCGCATGCTCGAGGTCGTGCAGTCAATGGATCTGGTGCGGCAGTCGATCGACCGGTATTCGCAGTGCAAGGGGCCACTTGGCGAGCCGCTGAAGGTGGCCGAGAAAATTCCGGCCGGTGACGTCTATCTCGAGACTGAGGCGCCGAAAGGCCAAATGGGTTTCTACGCGGTCGGCGACGGCACGGCAATTCCCTGGCGGGCCCGGGCCCGGTCGAGTTCGTTCTCGAATCTGGCCGTGGTGCACGAGCTGTGTCGTGGCTGCCTGATTGCCGACGTGCCGGCGATCGTGGGGAGCCTTGACATCGTCATGGGTGAGATCGACCGCTGACGCTGGCCGCACTTGCCCAACCCGGCACGAAGCTGCCTGTGCCCTCTCGTCGGACGCTCACTGCGGCCATCCAGGCCTCCGTTCGCTGCCGTGTCCGCGGCGCTTCGGCATCCCTGCCTGCGCTTGCTCCCACAGCCCGCTCGATGGCACAGGCAGCCCCGTGCCTTGCCCGCTGTCTGTTGCGAACCGTTTTTCCGCGAGGCTTCAGGCTCCCCGTATCCCGTGAGCCGGCCTTGGCAGCAAGCGCAGGCAGGATGCCGAAAGCGCAGCTGGCAGGGAGTGAGCGAAGGGCAGGATGCCCGGAGCGAACGTCCGGCGATGGGGCACGGGG
>JAQBZA010000279.1 GCA_027622795.1 Planctomycetota bacterium
TCTGGCGGCTGGGGAATCGTCCCCCACCCCCCGCTTGGCCGGCATCGCTACGTTTTTCGCTGACCGTGGTCGGGATCGTCGCCGAGGTGCACCGTTTCGGCGATGCGGTCGGCGGCGGGGCCAAAGATGAGCTCACGGTTTTCGAGCAGGGCCTCTGGGTCCTGATCGAGCATCCGCATGCGACGGCGCCGAAACGAGAAAAATGCAACGACCGCCAGGGTCGCCACGCCAGCCGCGATCGCAACCGCCGTGAAGCCCCGCTCCGCCGACTGAATGAGGCCGGTGATGCGGTCACCAAACAGGTAGGCCAGCCCGAAGAAGATGCTGATCACGATCGACGCGCAGATGAAGTCGGCGAGCAAAAACCAGCGATAGGGCACCCGCAGAATCCCGGCCGTGAGATAGAAGGGGCTGCGGAGCCCCACCAGAAACCGGGCCGCAAAGAAGGCCTTGATGCCATGCTTCTTGATCAGGTCTTCAATCGTCTTTTCCCGCTGCTCGGTGAGAAAGCCCGACCACCACGGATGCTCCTTGAGGATCTTTTCTCCGAAGAAGCGGCCGATGGCATACATGAGGCTGTCGCCAAGCAGGGCGCCGACCAGACACGAGGGGAGCGCGTAGTACCACTTGAGCGCCGCAGCGCGGCTGGCCACTCCGGCCGCCACGATCGGCACTTCCTCAGGCACGGGAAGGCCGATGCCGGTGAGGGTCAGAAACACGATGATGCCGAGGTAGGAACCCCGCTCGAACCAGTCGAACATGTCAGCGCGGGCGGGGGAGAAAGCGGGGCAATGTCATGACTCCCTCCATTCTAGCCGCACACCGCGTGGATCGTCGATTGAGAGCGTCGATTCAGCGACATTCACGACGATCAGATCAATCTCCGCTTGTTTGCCCGGCACCGTGAGGATCGCCCCGACTCCACTCCCCGGCGGCGCGATCCGCGGCAGCCCGGCCGGCCCGAGCACATAGGCTGCAGTAGCCAACGCATCGGCCTCCGCGGCGGTCGGCGCGAGCACCGTGGCCGACAACACGCCCTCCGCGGGGCGGCCGGTTCGCGGGTCGAGAATGTGGCCGAGCTTCCGGCCGCGGTCGATAAAAAACTGCGTTCCGGAGCCGCTCGTGCCGAGCGCCCGATCGACAAGGGCAACCGTGGCCAGCCGCACGCCGGGTCGCAACGGATGTCGAATGCCCACCGGCCAGCCGCGGTGGTCGTCCTGCAGCCCCGGGCCCTGCTGGCCGATCGCGCGCACGCTGCTCGAGCCGCCGTGCAGCAGACAGCTTGCGATACCATCAGCCACGAGTTGCTCGACGCCGCGGTCGAGAGCCCAGCCCTTGCCGATTGCGCCGGGGTTGAGTTCGAGGCCCGGCCGCATGAATCGCACCCGCCGCGTGGTGGGATCGAGTTCGAGCCATTGCGAGCCCGAGGCTGCGACCGCTGCAGCGAGATCGTCAGGGGTGGGGGTGCGGCCCTGCCGCCGGAGAAATCCCCAGGTGCGAACCAGCCGACCAGCGGCGATGTCAAAGCCACCGCCTGTCTGCACAAACAACGCCAGCGATGTTTCCAGCAGCGCAAAGAGGTCGGCTGAGACTGGCTGCCAGCCCTCTGCCGCGGTGGCGTTGAGCCGAGACAGTTCGCTGGACTCCCGGTAGATCGAGATCCGGTCTTCCACCTCGTCGACGACGTCGAGCGCGGCGATGGCCGCCCGGGTGTCCTGCGGGTGTTCACCCGCGTTGAACACGATCTCGAAGCGGCAGGCCATCGCTTCCCGGTCGATCACCAGCGAGTGAATGTCGGCATTCCCAGCCATGCTGCATCGTAGCAAAAAGCCACTGGATAGCGGTCGCGTGGTGGCACATGGTCAACGACGATTTGCCGCCGGGGCCACGCCTTCCATACGCTTTCCTGCGCAGGGAACGCTGCCATCACCCGCCACTGGGCCGAGGCCGCCATGTTCCATCTTGTTCGCCGGTGTGTTCGGCCCCGGCTTGTGCTGCCTTGCCAGAGGATCCTTTCCCCGCCCGATACCCTGCTGGGCCGTGTCGGGTATCAGTTGCTGGCAAGAATCTTCCTTACCGCGTTGTCTGCATCGCTCGAGGTTGGCGTACCTGAGGCTGCCCAGTGATGGCTGCGTCGGCGGTGATGGTGGTGAGGCCATCGGCGAGCGGATCGCTGCGGCACGGCGGCACGCGCCGCAGCCAGCAGATCGACGAACTGCTCGCATCGGCCGGAGTACCGGCTGCTGTTTGCACAATGGATCGGGCCACCTGCTTTGATCCCCGCGGCCTGTCTTCGATCGCGGCGGTAGGGCCACGGGCGTGGACATGGTCGAATCTCCTCGATGCCACGGCGCGCAGTCGTTCGCTGCGGGCGGCCCTCCCAGCCCACCGATCCGCGCTCGTTGAAGTGCCGCAGAACCCCATCATCGAGCGGATCACCGCGGGCCGCTGTCGGGTGCGGATCGCGGTCCCTCAAAACATCGAATCGTTCAACGAACAGTGGGTGCGAAACTGGCGGACCCGCGATCGGGGGGCAGGCGTGGCGAATGAGGTGCGGGTGCTTGGCCGTTACGATGCGGTGTTTACGATCGCAATCGAAGAATACTGGCTGCTGGCCAACGCCGGCTGCGAAGCCCATTTTCTCCCCTACACACCCCCGCGCGATGTGTTGGACTGGCTGAACGCGTTGCGGGAGGTCCGTGAAGGCGGCCCGCCGCATGAGGGGGGCGAGGTCGTCGTTTTCGGCACGATCCAGCCGCGCCACGTCGAGGCAACGGTACGACTCGTGAAGGTGCTGCATGCAGCTGGCCTGCGGCCGGTCGTTGTCGGCTATGGCACGGAAACGCTGGCGGCGCAGCTGCGGCCGTGGGCAGACCTGCGGGGGGCGATTCCGACGGAGGCACTGTTCACCCTGTTGGTACGGTGCCGCGCCGTGGCAGTCTTTCAAACCGGTGGAGGAGGCGCACTCACGCGGATTGTGGAACTGGGGCATGCGGGAGTGCCGGTGGTGGCGGCGGGTGTCGCCGGCAGAAGCATGCATGGGTGGCAGCACCTGACGTGGGTCGATGAAGTGAGTGAGATTCCAGCAGTGCTTCCCGCGCCGGGTACGACCATCGCGGCCGTCGATCCGTGGGACTCAGTGCGACAGGGAGCGGAGCGGAGGATGCTCGCATGGCTGATCGGCTGACCGTTTGGGGAGGGACGCTGGTCCTACCAGGCGTCAGACGACTCAACGCGATGGAGCCGCGGAGTCGGCGGGCCGGACAGGCTGCTGTCTCCGCCGTGGCCGGCAGGTTCGTGGGCCTCATCGTGCAGATGGTGCAGGTGCCGCTGATCGTGGCGGCGGTGGGAACCGATCGCTACGGCGAGGCAGCGGCATCCCTTGCATTTGTGGGCTTGCTGGCGGGCTTCGATCTGGGGTTTGGTGCGGCGGTAAAAAATGCGGCGGCCGATCTGGTTGGTCGCCACGAGGCGATGGCCCTCCCCGACTTGGTGCGGAAGGCAACGGTGTGGTCAATGCTCCTCGCGGCGATTGTGGGCGGCATTCTGCTCGTCGCTCCAAGTCTGTTGATCCCGCTACCGGGAAGCAGTTCGATTCTGCCGATGCTCGAAACCGATGCCGCCACCCGCTGGCTGTCGGTGGCGCTCGTCGGGCTGGCAATTCCGCTCGCGACCTCAACATATTGTGCGGAGGGGCTGCAGTTGACGTGGCTGGTCAATGCCTGCCGGATGGCTGCAGCAGTGGCCGGGCTGGGAATGATCGCAACGCTGGCGTCAGTCGTCTCGCAACGATGGCAGGTGGTTGCCCTGCTCAGCACGGTTCCGTGTCTGGCGGGCATCGCCACCTGCTTGGCGCTGTGGCAACGCATCCCGCGGGGACAAAGCCGTGGTCGTGGTGGCGTGTCGCTCATGCGGCTCGTCCGCGACGGATTGCCGTTCATGTTTCCGATCGTAGCGAGCCTCCTGGTCACCAATGCGCCGCATCTCGCGATTCTTGCCACAGACGGCTCGCTCGCCGTCACACGCTATGTGGTTGGGCAGCGGATAATGGCCCTGTTTCTTCAACCGCTGACGTTCGCGATCATGCCACTGTGGCCCGCCTTCGCTGAAGCCCGCGCCACCGGAGATCGGGAGTGGGTCGTCCGCCAGGTGCGACGGGCATCGTGGGCTGCGGTGGCGTATGCCGGGGTGGTCACGATTCTTGGGGCCGGCTGTGGTCGGTGGGTTGCCACTGCCTGGGTGGGCCGCGCGGATGCAGTGCCAACCGTCGGTGAAATGGCGGCGATCGCCGCGGCGGCGGGCCTTGGAGCCGCAGTGCAACCAGGCTCCATGCTCCTCAATGCATATCGACGGTTTCGGCTCGCAACGACCGTGGCCGCGCTGCAGATCGCGATCGCTGTTTCCTACGAACCCCTCGCCCGCACCGCCGGGCCGGCGGCGATTCCGGCAACCCAGGCCCTGTTTGGGCTGCTGGTTGTGGCGCCGGCTGTGATCGTGGAGAGCCGGGCCGCCCTCCGGCAGTGATGCGAATTCGGCGGTTAGCGGGGGGCGAGACCGCGGTCGAACGCTTCCTGCTCGCGGCGGTAGACAGCCAGCACCGTGTCAAAGCGCTCCAGAGGGATGGTGTAGACCGGCTGCTCATTCGTGTGGGCATGGCAGTGGGCGACAAGCAGGTTGTAAAGAAACTTGAACAGGTGTCGCGGCACGCGTACGCTGCGCAGCCCGTCGAGGAGCCTTCGTTGATCAACCTCAGGGTCAAACAATTGCGATAGCGTCGCAGGCGGAGTGCCAACACTGGCCGCCTTCACTCGCTGGGAGGCGATGTCGTAGAGGGTTTCCCCTGACCACTCCAGCGAGGGCA
>JAQBZA010000280.1 GCA_027622795.1 Planctomycetota bacterium
GTCGGGGTGCAGGGCCATGAGATACCCGGGCGGCTCAATGGTCGGGTACGAGACCTCCAGATCGAACAGGCCGTCGAGCGTGGTGGGATAGTCGCTGGCGTTGTAGAGCGAGCCGAGGCGCCGCTGGGCTTCTGACTTGATCTCGTCGTACTGGCTGGCGAGTTCCCGGGCGGCTTCTTGGAGTCGCTCGCGGTAGGTCTGCATGGTGTTCGCGAAGAGCCCGAGCGAGTTCTGCGGAAGGAGCCGAATGCCAGCCTCGGGAAACGGCAGCGTCATGGTTCGCCAGTAACCCGAGGCTTCCGAGCGAACGGCAGCCACGGCACGGTAGGCGGGGTTCTTGGTGTCCAGAATCAACTTGGTGGCCGAAAGAAGTTCCCGGTCGGCCTGAAATGCTCGGGCCGCCGTCGTGCGTTGTTCGGGGGCGAGGGTCTTTCTGACGCCGAGCCACGTGAATGCGAGTTTCACGGCGGCCATGGTGGTGCGGAGCCTGTTGGCGGCGTTGGGGGAGGTTTGCGTGGTGGGGTTTGTGGTGGGTTGGGTTGTGGACCGGCTCGTGGTGTGCGGGCTGGTCGTGGGTTCGGTGGTGGTTGCTGTTGTCATTGGGTGCGCGGAATCTCCTTGGATGTGGTTGGATGGAAGGCCCGGATGCCAAGACTGCTGAGAGACAGGTGGCGGCACGGGCTGGGAAAAGTCACTGGCTCGTGACGATTTCGGGGCGCTGGGAAGCCCGATCAGCCATTGGGGCGACCTTGGAGCCGCCCAACACCGATCGCGGGAATCAGGGTGTGGAAATCCCGGATGGGCGCCAACTGACACGATGGCGGGCTTCCATCGGGCCGAGGGATGGGGCCGCGAGGGGTACCCCATATACGTATAGAAGAAAGAAGCGAAAGAAAGAGAGAAGAATAGGACCGGTTCAGCACTCGCGCCGATGTAGGTCGGCATGAGTGCTGAACTGGGTCGGTATGGGTGCTGAGGTTGGTGCCATGCGCCCCCGAGCGTGGACAGGCAGCACCTCGGCACCTTCACGATCGGGCCGCATCCAGCCCGGCCAGTCCCGGCTGTTGCTCCTCATGGTCCTGGCTGCTCGGCCAACGCTTGCCGAAGTGCCAACCTGTTCTTAGCTTGAAGCCGCCCTCGAAAACAGCGACCGCATGGAACGCTCGGCGACCCACCTTTGGCGTCGCAGCCTTGGCATCCGCCGGTCGTCAAAGGCGATGCCACACCAGTCGTCGCCGTTCACGTCGGACGGCAAATGTGCCGATCGCACAGAGGATCGTCGCGGCCAGGACGTGCGGCTCCGGAACCTGCACAGCTGTGTTCGAAATCGAGAGCACTGAACCGCTGGCATCGAGCACGATCGTGTCTCGAATCCACAGGCCCTGAAGCGGCGGGAGGCTGACCGTCGTGCCAGCTCCGGCATCGATCACCGACAGCGACCAGGTGCCCGTGCCCGGGACGGGGTTTGCCTGAAGATCCTCCAGGCTCGTGAAGATGTCCTTGTAGGTCGTCGCGGAGGAGCCGGAAAAGTCTTGGTCGAGCGAAAGCGACAGAAACACGTCGGTGGATGAAATCACCGCGGAATAGGCCAGCATCAGGTTCTGCGGGCCGATGTAGTCGCTCAGGCCATCGATGCTCACCGTCTCCGAGTTCTGCGGGATGTTCGATGAGATGGTCACGAGTTCATCGCCAGACCAACCACCGCTCGAGTCCACGTAGGTGAACACCTTGTCGCCGGCCACCTGCACCGGGTCGGCTATCCAGTCGGCGAGAGAGCCGACGAACACGCTGCTTGCCTGCAAAGCCCCGCTGCTCAGCGGAACAAGGACTCCAGCCAACAGAAAAATGAGACGCTTCATTGGAAATACCTCACGGAAGTGAGGGCCCGCTTGGAGGCCCGGTCGAACACGCACCGTTGCCTGCGACGCGCCGGCAACGCGTCTCCCGAACGCCTGGACGGATCAATCCGAAGCCTGGGCATCAGGGAAACGAACGGCGTGCTCAGACCGAAAGCAGAGCACTCGAGCGGGAACTGCCGAGAGAGGCAGGTGAATAATTCATCCGCGCCGCACATGCACTCTATGGGAGCGAGTGCTGCAATGCAAGGGGAATTCCTGGCTTGCAATCGCTTTGGGTGAGGCTCGCCCGGGTTGGCCACACCCGCCATTCAGCCGGCTGAGGGCGGTCGCCAGCGCGATCCCGCGGGTTCCTCCAGGTGTCTGTGTCAGCTGGTCGCGGGTTATGGAGTACATGAATCATGCCTACGTCGAACCCGAGTGCTTGTCTCGGGACGACTGACCTTCGATGATTCAGTTGCGTCGGAGCAGCCGCAGGAGCCGCAGGCTCATGCCAGATGCCTGACTGCATCTTTCGGACGACGAGTTGCCGGGTGCGGGCCTTTGTTGGCGGCGCCTGAGCACAGCGTAGGCCGCGACGGACGAGCGGGCCCCGCGATTCCGTCAGTGAGCGGTTTCCACGCCTTGTCATCATGACGAAGCGTTTCCCGGCATCGGACGCCCATCGTGTCTTGGAGTCCATGCCATGTCCCGCACCTTTGCCGGCCGCCTCCGCGGCGGGCTTCCTGGGTCTCTGCTCGGAGCGATTGTCGTCCTCTGTCTGCCATCGGCCGAGGCTACCCTCTTGATCGAAGCGTCGGGCCTGTCGTCTACCGGGCAAATTGTAGCGTTTGAGGCCGGCATGACGCTGGCCGGCGACCAGTTGGTCATTCGCCTCGCAAACGTATCGCCGGTCGACTCCCGAGCCGCCGCCGACGTGCTGTCGAGTTTCTATTTCGATATCGTGCGGGGCGGATCTCGGCCGACACTCGTGCTCGACGAGGCGCGAGGTTTCGTGTTTCGCGTGTGGGGAGACCGGGCGGACGAGCCGGAGTACTACACGCCTCAAACCTACCTGAAGGAATCCGATCGGCTCAGCGACCTTGTTGCCCGTGCCGATGGTGACGCCAGTTGGATCCTGGGCCCGATGGACGCGGCGAGCCAGCCGTTTCTGGGCTACGGATTGGGCACCGTCGGCAATAGCGGGCTCGCTCCCAACTCCTTCAACCCACACATCGTCGGGCCGCCCGGCAAGCACATGATCGACTTCGCGATCTACGCGGGAATTGACATCGATCCAGTGGGGGTGCTGAACGGCAGTCACCTCGTGCAGCAGGGCATCGAGTTTCGCTTCACCGGCGTTGCGGGCTACGCTGAAACCGACATCGTCGACCTGTTCGCGTTCGGCATGGGCACCGGCCCCGATTCGGTGATCACCATTTCGATGCCGGAACCAAATGGCATGGCACCAGGCTTGCCCTTGATGCTCGCGTGGCTTGCACGCAGGCTCCGTCGCGGCAGCGGGCCGAGAACGCGCCGTCGGCGAGCGGACTTCGCCCAAATGGCATGAGCCACGTTCGGTCAGGGGTGAGGCTTCGCGTCAGACGCGGCGCGAGGCTCGCCGTTAGGAGCTTCCAATTGGAAAATCTGCACAACCGTGCCGCTGGTGAATGCGTGCACGATCGCACCCGTGGCGGGTTCGAGCACCACCGCCGCTTCCCGAACCCGACGGCCCGTGAGCCGTTTGATTTCCTGCCGGAGCGCTTCGCATGACACGGCGAACAGGGCGCGGTGGTAGTCCTCGACCTGTGCCGCCCCCGCGGCAGTGCGGGCGAGCAGCTTCTCCGCGGGAGTCAGGGCTTCGTGCATCGTGACGACGACCGTCTCGTTGCTGGCAACGACAGTCACTGCCTTCGGCGAATGCCCTGTCCGCTCTGCCTGCATCGCCAGGGCGATTTCAGCGAGTTCCTGAGGGAACGTCGATTTGAATGAGTTCGTCATGCGTATCTTCCGATGGGAGGCCGCGTTGACCAACAGCGAGCAACCACGGTGAATCGATCATAGACTACAGACACCCGCAGCGGACGGAAGAAGCAGATCGACGCCCGACAAGGTGGCGATTCACTTCGTCGGTTCATGGCGGCTGGTGACGCGCAGGTGCGTTTGTCTCGGGCCTTTCACAAGCGACGGGATCATGAAAACGCAGGGAGAGATCGAAGCAGCTGTTTGTGAAGCCATGGCCCGGTTCATGCAGGAATTCATGGGCCGCGGTCCGAAGGAGATTCGCGCGCACCTCGTCGGGAATCTCGTTCTGGTAAGGCTCTTGGGCATTCTGTCGCCGGCTGAGACGAGTCTCGCTGCGGTGAGGCCGCCAGAGAAAGGCCGGGACATGCTGAAAGACACGCGAACCTATCTCATCGAGATGTCCCGGGCCCGAATCGACAGCTTCGTCTACGAGTGCACCGACGTGGACTGCGTGAGCATGCATCACGATATCAGCACAATCACGGGCGAGGAGGTGTTCGTGTTCACGCTTTCCGGATCACCGGAACTGCGGGAGATGAAGCGGAGGTGATCGCCGCAGTAGATTCTCCGCGACCGTGGCGGAGGCTTACATTGCGAACGTGTCGCCACGACCAAACCGCTGGTTGCATTCGGAGCGGTTTGGCGATACAGTCAACGTAGAGGAATGCGGACGGCCCGATTTCGGTGCCGTGGCCGTTCTTCGCTGTTCGACCGGATTGCCGGCAGAACAGCGTCGGAGGACGAGTCGACGAGCAAATCGGCCTGGGCCGAAGGGTTCGTCGCAGCGTAAGCCGGCTCGGAAACAGGCCCTGAATAAGGGGTCGGTTTGCGAGCCGGCTTTTTTTGTTTCCCAACCATGACCCACTGAAAGGTGGTGACCGATGCTCGTGCTCACGCGAAAAAAGCTGCAAACGTTGGTGGTCGAGGGGCTCGGAGGCGAGCCATCGCTGTTGCTGATTACGGTGTTGGGGATAGTGGCAGGGCGGGGGAGGATCGGG
>JAQBZA010000281.1 GCA_027622795.1 Planctomycetota bacterium
TTGGCAATAAACCGGCTCGCGGCAGTCATGCGGGTGTCAAGGAGATCTTCTTCGATCCGGCAGCCGTACCTGTGCCACCGTTTTTACCAGACACGCCCGAAACCCGAAGCGAATTGGCTCAATACTATCAGTCATGCGCTCGGATCGATCAGGGGCTGGGCCGACTGATCGAGATCCTCAAGGCAGCCGACGTCTATGACAAGACGCTCATTCTCTTCACAAGTGATCACGGAATGGCTTTTTCCGGAGGCAAGACCACCGTCTACGAGCCCGGCCTGCGGGTCCCGCTCGTCATTCGTGACCCCTACACGCCTCACCGTGGCACACGCACACGTGCCCTTGTAAACCACACCGACATCACACCATCGGTTCTCGATTTTGCCAACGCCCTCGACCGAGAAAAACACCGACCAAAACACTGGATTGCCGCTCAGGACTACTATCGCGACAAACCCTACGCACGGCTGGAAAACCACGGTCCCCGGGGAGGACTTCAAGCCTACCATGGCCGTTCTTGGATGCCGGTACTGGTGGATTCAGACACCAAACTTCGTGATGCGCACTTTGCTTCGCACACGTTTCATGAAATCCAGATGTACTATCCCATGCGCGCCGTACGAGACCACGAGTGGAAACTTATCTGGAACATAGCCCACCCACTCCCTTATCCGTTTGCTTCCGATCTCTGGGTAGCCAGTAGTTGGCAAGCACAATTTCGCCGCAGCCTCGATGCTCCGTACGGTCAAAAGACGGTGCGTGAATACATCCAGCGACCGCGATTCGAACTTTACAATATCGCCGCAGATCCCGATGAGGTGCAAAATCTGGCGACCGATCCAAGCCATGCCGACATCCTGCTTCACTACCAAGAAAAACTGAAGTCCCTGCAAAGAGAGTACGGCGACCCCTGGATCACCAAGTGGGACTATGAATGAATCCAACCTGCCAGCGGCCTCGTGTTCTCGCGATCATGGCTCACCCTGACGACATTGAGTTTGTCGCTGCGGGAACGCTGCTCCGCCTTCGTGATGCTGGCTTTTCCATCCATTATCTGAATCTCTCCGCCGGAGATTGCGGCAGCATGACCACCGGCCCCGAGGAGACACGGCGAATTCGGGAGGCAGAGGCGCGAGCAGCGGCGGCGATTCTCGGAGCAGAGTTTCACCCGAGTCTCGCGTCGGACCTCTGCATCTTCTACGAAGAGAGACTGTTACGACGGCTTACGTCCGTCGTTCGACGGGTGCAGCCACGGATCGTGCTCACCCACTCGCCGGAAGACTACATGGAAGACCATATGAACACAGCACGCCTCGCCGTCACCGCCGCCTTCGCCCGCAGCATGCCCAACTTCGCCAGCGATCCATCCGCCCCGGCCTACGAAGGCGATGTCACCGTCTACCACGCGATGCCACATGGCCTCCGTGATGGACTGCGCCGACCGATCCAGCCGGATTTCTTCGTGGATACGACTTCGGTCCAATCGGTCAAGCGACAGGCACTCGCTGCCCACGCCAGCCAGAAGGCGTGGCTGGATGTCTCACAGGGCATGGACAGCTATCTCGATTCCGCGGACGAGATGGCCCGAATCGTCGGTCGGATGTCTGGCCAGTTCGAATTTGCTGAAGGATGGCGGCGCCATGTCCACCTCGGCCTTGCGACCCATGACGACGACCCGCTCGCTACCGCACTTGAGCGAACACATATGTGCTTCCGCACGTCCGATCGCTGAAGAAGTCGATCCGAGAACGCATCCGGGAATGCGTTCGATTCATGGGCCTTTCATCGAGTGAGTGGGAAGCCCATAGGCCACACGGGCGGCACCCTGAAAAAATGATGCCTCGGCTGCCTGGCCGTGGGTGGTCATCCATGGCCTGACGATGCCGACGACTGTCGCATAGTCGGCAGCCCGCTCACAAACCGGCCAGTTACTTCCATAGATCAGACGGTCGGGTCCGAAGGCCTTCCAGACCACATCGAGCCACGGCCGATATACGTCGGGGTCTGTGGGGGCCCGCTTCAGCCCTGCCGCATGGGCCGCGCTCTCCACGAGGTTCGACACTTTGAGCCAGACGTTCGGTCGCTCCGCAGCGCGGGCCAGACCATCGGCCCAGGCCGGGTCGGGCGTGTCGCCGATGATCCGTGCGCCGGCCATGTGCTCGAGGATCACCCGCATCTCCGGCAGTCGCGCGGCCAGCCGGTCAGCCGCCTCAAGTACCGGGCCGTTGTTGATGTCGGGAACGAGGTTGTGAAAGGCCAGCCGCTCGATGTCGCGCATAAACGCGGTCGACTCGAGTCCCTCGGCAACGGCGGTGCCGCTGACTCGCACGCCGCGAAACTTCGGCTGGGTGGCGAAGCGATCAATCAACTGCGTGCAGCCCTCCTCACCGATCGGCAGCCGCCCCACGACACCGATCAGGCAGGGAGCATCGCGGGCCACATCGAGCAGCCACTGGTTGTCTTCCACCCAGGCGCTCGCCTCCACGACGACGGTCTGCGTGATCCCGACGGGCTCGGCCTGCGCGAGCCAATCCAGGGGCAGCACGCGGCGATAGAGCGGCGTGTCCTTTGCCGGCCAGGGCACTCCCTCGGGCCGCGTCGGATCATAGAAGTGGGTGTGGGTATCAATGGCCGCGGGGGCTGCCGCCGGGGAACCACACGCAAGCTGCGACACACCCGCACACGCGGCCGTTGCCCCAACCGCAGCCCTCAGCACATCACGCCTGGACCATTCGTCTCTCATGCCATTCGTGTCCTTGGAAAAAAAAGGTGTCTGCGGGTCGATCACCGCCCGGGAACCGTCCGCAGGTAGGCGATCAGATCGGCAAGAGCATTCTCACCGACGTGATCTGCCATGTTGGCCGGCATCGGCGAAATGGCCGCGACCGTCGTCTCCTCGATCTCAGCCTGCGGCACCCGAAACTCCCGTCCGGTCGCATCCACGAAAATGACGTCGCTTGCTTCATCGCGCACCCGGAGCCCGGAGATGACACGGCCGTCGGCAAGCGTGGCGACGGTCGTACGAAACGCCTCGTCCACGTTGCGGTTGGGGTCGAGAATATCTTCGAGCAGTCGTTCCGGTCCACGAACCGCCACACCGTCGAGTTGCGGCCCGACCAGCCCCCCCACGCCGGCATAGCGGTGGCAGGCGGCACAGTTCTTCGTAAACAACGCATGCCCCGCCGCGGCCGATCCTTCGCCGGCAGCGATCCGGTTGACGACACGTTCGATGATGCTGCGGACGCTGTCATTCGGTGAAGGGAGCCCGCCCGTGAGCCGGGCCAGCCGCGCCTCGGCATCAGCGACGCCGACATCGCGCACGCGTTGGGCGATCTGCGGATCCTGCAGTAGCCGAGCCGACACCTTGCCCCGCTCGACGAGTATGAGCAGGGCGTCAGCAGCGTCACGATCAGCGAGTGCCACAAGGGCCAGGCTCCGCTGCTCCGTGGCTGGCGCGGTCGAAAGCGCCGCCGCGATCGCAGAGCGGGCCTGAGGGAGGTCGAGCCCAGCGAGTTGCCTGACAAACTCTGCCCGCACGGCTGCCGACTCGCTCCGATCAGCAAGCCGGGCGATCAATGTCTGGATCGTGGACTCGCGGTCGAGCGCGAGGGCCACCGTCGCCGCGTCGCGCCGTAGATCGATCGGCCGGGCAGCATCGCCGAGCACGCCAATGACGAAACCGGCGGCGGCCCGGACGGAAAGCCTGTCGGCCACGGTCACGGCAGCCCGCACGACGCCGTCGGATGGCGGCGTCGCCTCTGGCATGGCGGAGACGGTGTCGACCAGCCACAGCGCCCAGCCAGCCAGTCCACTCGGCTCGGCGATCGGCCGGTTCGACTCGCGTCGTCCGTCGAGCAGTGCCTGGATCACCGCCGCGCTTTTGTCGACGTCGTCGCCGCAGGTGTCGCGGGCGAAGAGGGTGGCCTCTTCGAAGCAGGCGGCATCAGCGTAGCGGGCCACGCTGCGGCAAACCCGCTCGAGTGTCGCGGGCGCAGGGTCTCCCAGCCGCGCGAGCGCGAGACCGTAGGCCGCGACCGCCGGCCCCGGGAGCCCGGCCACGATATCGAGCAAGGGCACACGGTCAGCCTCGTCCGCGGGAATCGCGGCCAGCGCCTCAGGGGCGGCTGACCGCAGGGGCGCCGCGATCGCCATCCGCAGCGCATGAATCAGTTGCGTGTCTTCAGTATCAGCTTTGCGCACTGCAGCCAGGAGATCCGACACAGCATCGAGTGACGGACGGGCTGCCAATGCCTCGGCCGCCGCGCGGCGCACGAACGGGTCGACGTCGGTAAGCCGCTCGCGGAGCAAGCGCTCGTGCGACAGCGCGAAGTCGGACAAGGCTTCGACGGCCTTGATGAGCTGCACGCGGACCAACCGCGACGGGTCGCCCGCGGCGGCACTGATTGCCGCCTCGTCGAGCTGCCCAAGTAGCCCCAAGGCCAGGAGCGACCGCGCCCGCCGGTGCACGCCGCCCGCCGGCCCGCGAAGCGTCGCCACAACGCTTGGATCGGTACGGCCGCGTTCAACAAGCTGATCGAACGCAAGGCGGCGGAGGGTTTCGGTGGGGGCATCGAGCAGGACCGCGAGGTCGGCAGTCGCAAACGGCGACAGGTCGGGGAGGCCCGTCGCACCGCCGGCATCCTTCCAAACCACCCGCCAGATCCGTCCCCGTTCGCGGTCGCGCCGGGGATGCTTCAGATCCACCTCGTAATGACCAATAATGCAATTGTAAAAGTCGGCCACATAGAGCGATCCGTCGGGGCCAAATGCCAGATCGACCGGGCGAAACCACCAATCATCGCAGGCGAGAAACTCAGCCGGTTTTTCAACCCATGGTGACGAGCCAT
>JAQBZA010000282.1 GCA_027622795.1 Planctomycetota bacterium
CGCCGAGCCGATGAAGTCTGCCGAAGACAAGCAGGAACTCGCCCCGGCCAACAGTGCGGGAGGCGGGGCGTGATGCTGGCAGCCATCGACCCGTTTTCTCCCGGTGTGCTTCTGGCCACGGGCGTGACCGCGACGGCGGCGAGCCTGTGGCTGCTGCTGCCCCGCGGCCAGAGCGGCCGCCGCGAGCGGACCGCCCGCTGGGTGGGGGCCCTCCTCGGCCTTGCCGCCCTCTCGGCCTTCGTCGCCACCGGCCGCCGGCTCGGTGGTCTCGGCGAGGAAGCGGTGTTTCTGATCGTGTCGCTGGTGGCGGTCGTGTCCGCAGCCGCCACGGTTGTGACGCGGTCACCGGTCTATGCGGCGATCTGGTTTGCCCTGTCGCTGGCCGGCGTGGCGGGCGTGCTGCTCGTGCTCGGAGCGCAATTTCTGGGTGTCGCCACGATCGTGGTCTACGCCGGCGCGATCCTCGTGATGTTTCTCTTCGTGCTCATGCTCGCCCAGCCTTCGGGCCTGGCTCCCTATGACCGCGTCTCCAACGAACCGCTCCTGGCGGCGGTCGCCGGTGCGGTGCTGCTGGGCCTTCTCTCGCTCTCGATCGGCAGGCTCTCGGCTGGCGATGACCCCGCCACGGCCGATCCTGCCCCTGCCGTTGCCGTCGATGCCTTGCAGGCTGACCATGTCGCCCGACTCGGTGGCGAACTGTTTGGTCGGCACCTCGTCGCGATCGAGGCGGCCGGCGTGCTGCTCTTGATCGCGCTGGTCGGTTCGATCGCCATCGTGGCCCGAACCGAAGAGGCCCGTGTGCAGGAAAGGCGGGCCGGCTAATGCAGTCGCTTCCCATGCTACAAAACGCCCTGATCGTCGGGGCGATCCTGTTCAGCCTCGGGCTCGTGGGCATCCTCGCCCGCCGCAACCTGATCGTGATGTTCCTGGCCGCCGAAATGATGCTGCAGGGAATCTCGGTGAGCCTTGTCGCCTGGAGCCGCTACCACGGCGACTGGGGCGGGCAGATTCTTGTGATCTTCGTCCTCACGGTGGCGGCCTGCGAGGCGGCGATCGCGCTCGTCTTCGTGCTCGGCGCCTTCTCCCGCACCGGTCGGCTCGACGCCGCCGCCTGGCAGTCGCTCCGCGAGGCCACCCTTGGCCGCGTGATCGACCGCGAGCTTCCCGCCTCCGACACGCTGCCCCAGAAGTTTCCCACGCTCACGCCGGCCGGCGTCCTTCCCGAAACCGACGAAGACGAACTCCTCCAGCGGGAGCACGTCTGACGCCGCTCGCCTCCATCCTCATGCAAGACATCTCCCCCGCCACGCTCCTTGTCCTCGTGCCGCTCCTGCCGCTGGTGGGCGCCATCATCACGGTCGCCTTTGGTCGCCGACTCGGATCCCGGGCCCATCTGCCGGCCGTGATCTCCATCGCGGCGGCTCTGGCCTGCGCGGTCGTCCTGCTCTCGGGCACGGCCCGGCTCGTTGGCGACGGCCACGGCAGCCCGGCACGGCCGGTGGAAATGATCACCACGCTCTGGCAGTGGGCGACGGTAGAGGGCACGCAGCCCTTCTCGATTCCGGTGGCGCTGCGGCTCGATCCGCTCACGGCCACGATGCTCACGATCATCACGAGCGTCGGCCTGCTGGTGGCGATCTATTCGATCGGCTACATGCACGGCGACCCCGGCTACCCTCGGTTCTTCGCCCTCGTTGCGACGTTCGTGTTTTCGATGGCGATGCTTGTGGCGGCGAGCAACTTCCTGCTGGTCTATGTCTTCTGGGAGGCGGTGGGTGCCTGCAGTTATCTCCTGATCGGCTTCTGGTTTCGCAAACCGGAGGCGGCCAAGGCGGCAAAGAAGGCCTTTCTCGTCAACCGGGTCGGTGACTTCGGCCTGGCCGTCGCCACATTTCTGCTCTGGATGACCTACGGCACGCTCAATTTTCACGACACGCTCTCGGCCGATGGCGTGATCATGCCAGGCATCCTCGGCCAGACGCGGCTAGCCGATGCCTCGGGCTATGTGGGCGGCCTCGTCGGCACGGCGATCTGCCTGCTGCTGCTCTTGGCCGCCTGTGGCAAGAGTGCCCAGCTGCCGCTGCATGTCTGGCTGCCCGACGCCATGGAGGGCCCGACGCCGGCCAGTTCCTTGATTCATGCCGCCACGATGGTGACGGCGGGCATCTATCTCATTGCCCGCAGCTGTCCGCTCTTCGTAGCCTGCCCCGACGCGCTCACGATGGTCTCGATCGTCGGGGCTACGACGGCGCTCGTGGCCGGCCTGATCGGCACGGTGCAAAACGATCTCAAGCGGGTGCTCGCCTACTCCACGATCAGCCAGCTCGGCTACATGTTCGCGAGCCTCGGCACCGGCACGCTCCTCGGCTTCACGGCCGCCATCTTCCATCTGCTCACCCATGCCTTCTTCAAGGCGTTGCTCTTTATGGGAGCCGGGTCGGTGATGCACTCGATGGGGGGCGTGATCGACATGCGGCGGTTTGGTGGCCTGCGGCGGATCATGCCGATCACAGCTGCCACGTTCCTGGTTGGATCGCTCGCCCTGGCCGGCGTAGCCCCGTTCGCCGGCTTCTTCAGCAAAGACGAGATTCTCGCCAGCCTCAACTCCCGCGGCTGGCCCGACGCGCATCACGACGATCACCACGCCACGGCCCGAAAAGGGGACGCAGCTCATTTTCAGCTTGCGGCATGGTCTCCCGATGCTGGCCAGCAAGAAAATGAGCTGCGTCCCCTTTCTCGGCTCGACAGCCCCGCCACCTTTCGCACGCTCTTCTGGATGGCGCTGTTCACTGCCGGGCTCACCGCCTTCTACACCTTCCGCGCGGTCTTCATGACCTTCACGGGGCCGACCCGCGTGCCGGAGGAGGCGGGGCACCATGCCCACGAATCACCGCCGGTGATGACCGTGCCGCTGATCATTCTCGCGATCGCGTCGGCCGTGAGCGGCTGGCTGCTCTTCAGCACCCATGCGCTGGCTGATTTTCTCGCCGCCACGCCCTCCTTCACCGCGCCGGCTGTTGTCGCCACCGCCGTGAAGCCCGTCTTCCACTGGGATCTCGCCCTCCAGGGCACGCTCGCCGCCGCGATCGGCATCGCCTTGGCTGCCTACGGTCATCTCGGCCGCCGCAGCGACGGGCCGCAAATGGAGCGGTTTCTCGGGCCGCTCGAGACGCTCTTTGCCCGCAAGTTCTTCCTCGACGAGATCTACTCGGCTCTCGTCGTGAAGCCTCTGGAGGCGCTGGCGCTCGTCGCCGCGGTCTTCGACCGCCGCGTGATCGACGGGCTCGTCGATCGTGTCGCCATGATTCCGCTCGCGCTGGCGGCGGTCGTCCGGCAGTTTCAGTCGGGCCTGTTGCAGCGGTATGCCCTCGCCGGCGTGGTCGGCGTGCTGGCGATCGTCGTCGCCCTCGCATGGCAGCTCCGCGGCTGACCCGCTTCCTCACCTCATTCGGCTTCTCAGGCATCCCTCAAATCATGAACGGCCTCTCCCCCGCCAACCATCTCCTGCTGGTCATCCTCATGCCGTTGGTGGGGGCGGTTGTCGCCTGGCTGATGGGCAGCCGCGGCCAACAGGCCGTGCGTCAAAGTGCGGCGGTCACCGCTCTGGCCACACTCATCGCCGCCGGCTGGCTTGTGGTCCGGTTCCTCACCCGCCCCGCCGGCCTCTCGCCGCTGGAGCCCTTCGCCTTGATCGAGGTGCCGTGGCTCGTGGAAGGGATGTTCGATATCCGCCTGTCCCTCGGACTCGATGGCCTGTCGATCTGGCTGTTTGGTCTCTCCGCCCTGCTCTCGCTCACCGCGGTGCTCGTGAGCTGGGATGCGATCAAGGAGAAGCCGGTGGGGTTCTATGTGCTCCTCCTTCTGCTCGAGGCGGCGATGCTCGGTGTCTTCGCTGCCCGCGACATCATCCTTTTCTACGTCTTCTTCGAGTTCACGCTCGTGCCGCTCTTCTTCCTGATCGGCATCTGGGGCCACGATGAACGCCGCAAGGCGGCGGTCAAGTTTTTCATCTACACACTCGCCGGCAGCGTGCTCTCCTTCCTCGGGCTGTTGGCAATCGTGCTCTGGCACGCCTCGCAGACCGGCACGATCACGTTCGACATCGCCGGCCTGACCGCCGGTGTTCAGGCCCATCCGCTGCCGATGACGGCTGAAGGGGGCTGGCTCCAGTGGCTCGTGTTTCTGGCCCTCTTCGCCGGCTTCGCTGTCAAGGTGCCGATCGTGCCCTTCCACACCTGGCTGCCGCTGGCCCACGTCGAGGCACCGACGGGCGGCAGCGTCGATCTGGCCGGCGTGCTCCTCAAGATCGGCATCTATGGGTTTCTCCGCTTCTCGCTGCCGATGCTCCCGGAGGCCTCGGCCGCCGCCGCGCCGTGGCTGGTCGGCCTGGGCGTGTTTGGCATTCTCTACGGGGCACTGGTGGCACTGGTGCAAACCGATCTCAAGCGGCTGATCGCCTACTCATCGGTGAGCCACATGGGCTACATCGTGCTCGGCCTGTTCGCGCTCGAGCCGGTTGCCGTGGAGGGAGCCAACCTGCAGCTGATCAACCACGGCCTCTCCTCGGCGGGGCTCTTCGCGTTGGTCGGCATGATCTACGAGCGGTTTCACACCCGGAGCATCGCCAATCTCGGCGGCATCGCCGCCAAGGCCCCTTGGCTCACGGTGCTGTTCATGCTCTTCACCTTTTCGAGCATCGGCCTGCCGGGGCTCAACGGGTTCGTGGGTGAATTCATGATCCTCGCCGGCTCGTTTCAGCGTGCCTGGGCAGGCGTGGCCGAGTCGCTCTTTCGCCCCTACCTCTTCATGGCCGTGTCAGCCGTGGTCGGCGTCGTGC
>JAQBZA010000283.1 GCA_027622795.1 Planctomycetota bacterium
GCTCTCCAGGGCCGCTCGACATCCCGGCCGGCACGATTGTGCGGGCAGGCAATCTCGTCGGCTGGGACAACTTTCCCCTGCGGGATCGCGTGGCCGCCCACTGCGGCCTGCCGGTGACCTTTGCCAACGATGCCAACGCGGCTGCCTATGGCGAGTTTTGGGTGGGCTCAGGCCGCGAATATGCGAGTCTGATCCTCCTCACGCTTGGCACCGGCGTCGGCGGTGGCATCATCGTCGGCGACGTCAATATCGAAGGGGCCCACAGCCATGGCTCGGAGTGCGGCCACCTGATCGTCGACACGTCGGCAGCGGCGCGGATGTGCCCCTGCGGCCACGCCGGCCATCTCGAGGCCTACTGCAGCGCCACCTCGCTGATCAAGATGGCCGACGAGGCGATGACCACCGGCGCGACCGGGAGCCTGGCCGATACGATCCGCGGCGGTGAGAAGCTCACGCCGATCGTGATCGCCCGCGAAGCAGAGGGGGGCGATCGGCTTGCCCATGACCTGATCATGGAGGTGGCCCGCTGGCTCGGAATCGGGATCGCCTCGCTGATGCATGTGGTCGACCCGGAGGCGGTGATCATCGGCGGGGCGATGACCTTCGGCCGGGATGCCAACCCCGTCGGCCGGGCCTTCCTCGAGCGAATCCGAGAGGAAGTCCACCGCCGCACGTTCCCCACGCTCGCCGCCAACACGGCCCTCCGCTATGCCACCCTCGGCGGAGACGCCGGATCGATCGGGGCGGCCGGCCTCGCCCGCCTCCAGCGGCCGCGTTGAAGCCATTTCGTCGCCTTCGCATCCCGACCGCTGGCCCCTTCCCCAGCCATGAATGCCTCCTCTTCCGATCCCTGGCATCACCTCTCCACCGAGGCCGTGCTGGCACGGTGGGAAACCGATCCGGCCGTCGGGCTCACGGCAGCCGAGGTCCAAGACCGGCAGCAGACATACGGCCCCAACGTGCTCACCGCGCGGCGTGGCCACGGGCCCCTGGTGCGATTTCTGGCGCAATTCCATCAGCCGCTGATCTGGATTCTCATCGTCGCCGCCGGCGTCACCGCGTTTCTCCATGAATACATCGATGCCGCCGTGATCTTTGCGGTCGTGCTGGTCAATGCGGTGGTCGGCTTCGTACAAGAGGGAAAGGCGCTGAAGGCGATCGAGGCGCTCGGCAAAACCATCATCACCGAAGCCACCGTCATCCGCGATGGCCGCAAGGGGCGGATCGACTCGGCCGGTATCGTGCCGGGCGACATCGTCTTGTTGCAGTCGGGCGACAAGGTACCGGCCGACCTGCGGCTGCTCCGCTGCCGTGACCTGCAGGTGGCAGAGGCGGCGCTGACTGGTGAATCGGTGCCGGTGGAAAAATCGCTTGCCGTGCTCGCCGCCGAGGTGCCGTTGGCTGACCGTCGAAACATGGCCTACGCCTCGACCCTCGTCACCTTCGGCCAGGCGACCGGCGTCGTCACCGCCATCGGTGATGCCACCGAGGTGGGCCGAATCTCTCAGCTCATCGCCACCGCCGAAGACATTCAGACGCCGCTAACGCGGATGATCGCCCGGTTCAGTACGCTGCTGCTCGTCGTCATCCTGATCCTGGCGGCAGCCAACTTCGCGATTGGCATCCTCCGCGGGCAGCCCCCCGTGGAGATGTTCATGACGTCCGTGGCCCTGGCGGTGGCCGCCATCCCGGAAGGCCTCCCGGCCGCCGTGACGATCATGCTCGCCCTTGGTGTGGGGCTGATGGCCCGCCGCCGGGCCATCAGCCGCAAGATGCCTGCCGTCGAGACGCTCGGCAGCACCACCATCATCTGTTCCGACAAGACCGGCACGCTCACCCAAAACCAGATGACCGTCACGGCGATCGTGGCGGGCGACGAGATCTTCAGCCTGTCGGGCTCGGGCTATGATCCCGTCGGAGAGATCACCACCGACGGCACCGATGTCTCGGTGAGTGACATGCATGGCCGGGTCGCCTTGCTGGAATGCCTGCGAGCCGGGGTGCTCTGCAATGACTCCCGGGTGATCGGGGAGGTCGGCGATGGGTTGTGGAAGGTGATCCGACCGAGGCCGCGCTCCTCGTCGCAGGCGGCAAGGCCGGCCTGGCAGCGGATGTGCTCCTCGAGGAAATGCCCCGGCTTGATTCGATTCCCTTCGAATCGGAGCTGCAATACATGGCCACGCTCCATGACCAGGGCCTGGAGCGACCGCGGGTGATCTATGTGAAGGGCTCGGTCAAGGCGATCCTCTCCCGCTGCGACACCGGCTTCGACACAACCGGTCATCACCGACCACTCGACCCCGACGCGGCGACGGCCATGGTCGCCCGGCTGGCTGCCGACGGGCTGCGGGTGCTCGCCTTTGCCCGCCGAGAGCTGCCCCCCGAGACAGCGACGCTCACCCACGACGATGTCCGTTCCGGGCTCACGTTCATCGGCCTGCAGGCGATGATCGACCCGCCGCGGCCCGAGGCGATCGATGCCGTCCGCATCTGCCAGGGGGCGGGCATCCGCGTGAAGATGATTACCGGCGACCATGCCATCACAGCCTCTGCCATCGCCGCGCGGCTGGGTATCGACGGAGCCGGTCAGGCGACGGAGTCACCGGTCATCGCGATGACCGGCCGCGAACTCGAGCAGATCGCCGACGAGGCCCTGCCGAGCGTCGCCGACGAGGCGGCTGTCTTTGCCCGCGTGGCGCCCGAGCAGAAGCTGCGGCTTGTCCGCGGCCTGCAGTCGCTGGGCCACGTCGTGGCCATGACCGGCGACGGCGTCAACGACGCGCCGGCCCTCAAGCAGGCCGATATCGGGGTCGCCATGGGGAAGGGCGGCACCGACGTGGCCCGTGAGGCGTCCGACATGGTGCTCACGGACGACAACTTTGCCTCCATCGAGGCGGCGGTCGAGGAGGGCCGCGGCGTCTTTGACAACCTCACCAAGTTCATCGTTTGGACGCTGCCCACCAACGGCGGCGAGGCGTTGACGATCACGCTGGCCATTCTGCTCGGGGCCCAGCTTCCCATCGCCCCGGTACAAATCCTGTGGATCAATATGACCACGGCGCTCATGCTCGGGCTCATGCTCGCCTTCGAGCCGAAGGAACCGGGGATCATGGCCCGCCCCCCGCGCGACCCACGGGCGCCGCTCTTGAGCTGGAACCTCTTCAAACGGATCGGCCTGGTGAGCCTGCTCTTCGTGGCCGGTGCCTTCGGGCTCTTCGAGTGGATGCTGCAGATCAAGCAGTCCTCGCTCGCCGAGGCCCAGACGGTGGCCACCACCGTCTTCGTGTTTGGCGAGATGTTCTACCTGTTCAACTGCCGCTCGCTCACCCGGAGCCCGTTTCAGATCGGGCTGTTCACCAACCGCCCGGCCCTCTTCGGCGCGGCGGCGATGGTCGTCCTGCAGGTGCTGTTTGCCCAGACGCCGATCATGAACCGCCTGTTCCACACCGCTCCCATCGGCGGGGATGCCTGGGGGGCCGTGGCCCTTTTCGGACTGGCGGTTTTCGTCATCATCGAGATCGAAAAGCGGCTGGTCGGCCACGCCCTGCAGGGAAACTCCTTCCACCCATCCGCCCACTCCCATTCCGGGTAGAATTCGCTCCATGCCTATCGACTGCCGCCACATCCGCAACTTTTCGATCATCGCCCACATCGACCACGGCAAGAGCACGCTCGCCGACCGGCTGCTCGAGCACACTGGCACGGTGGAAAAGCGGCAGCTCAAGGAGCAGATGCTCGACGACATGGAGCTTGAGCGGCAACGAGGGATCACGATCAAGGCCCGGGCGGTGCGGATGGAGTGCCGCCACCAGGGCGAGGTCTACGAGCTCAACCTGATCGACACCCCCGGTCATGTCGACTTCCATTACGAGGTGTCGCGGAGCCTTGCCTGCTGCGAAGGCGCCGTGCTCCTGGTTGATGCCTTTCAGGGGGTCGAGGCCCAGACGGTGGCCAATGCCTACGCCGCGATCAATGCCGACCTCACGATCGTGCCGGTGATCAACAAGATCGACCTCACCTACGCCCGCGTCGACGAGGTGCTCATCGAGATGGAGCAGAGCCTCGGGGTCGAGCCCGACGAGGTGATCAAGGCCAGCGCCAAGGCCGGCATCGGCATCGACGAATTGCTGGCGGCGATCGTCGAGCGGATTCCGCCGCCGCAGGGTAATCCCGACGCGACGCTGCGGGCGATGGTCTTCGACAGTCACTACGACAGCTACCGCGGTGCGATCACCTACATCCGGATCCTCGACGGCACGGTGCGGAAGGGGCAGAAGATTCGCTTCCTGCGGACCAGCGCCACCCACGAGGTGATCGAGCTCGGCCAGTTCGTGCCACAGCGGCGGGGTTGTGAAGAGCTCACCGCCGGCCAGGTGGGCTATCTCGTCTGCAACATCAAAGATGTGAAGCAGGTGCACATCGGCGACACGGTGACGATCCCCGGCGACCAGGGGGCCGCGCCGCTCCCCGGCTACAAGCCGCCCCAGCGGATGGTCTACTGCGGCCTCTATCCCAGCGAAGGGGAAAACTTCGAGGAGCTCCGCGACGCCCTGGAAAAGCTTGCCATCAACGATCCCTCCTTCGAGTACGCGCCGGAGAGCAGCGAGGCCCTCGGCTTCGGCTTCCGCTGCGGCTTTCTCGGGCTCCTTCACATGGAGATCATCCAGCAACGGCTCGAGAAGGAATCGGATCTCGACCTCGTGCAGACGGCGCCCAACGTCACCTACCAGATCCTCACGACCGACGGGGAAACGCTCGAGATCACCAACCCGCAGGACGTGCCCGAGTCGGGCCAGATCGAGGAGTTTCGGCAGCCGATCGTGC
>JAQBZA010000284.1 GCA_027622795.1 Planctomycetota bacterium
TATGCAGCGGGCCGCCCGGTAGGTCGATCACCCGCTCGACGGGAGAAAATCGTTGGAATTCTGCCACCATCCGGCCGCTTCCCGCTGCCTCGTCCACGAGCCAGCACAACCGCCACATCCCGAAAGAGCCTGCCGACGGGAGTCAGGCTGCGGTGGACGATACCATGTGGAACGACGCTTCGCCTCCTCCTCCACCCTGCCTTCAGCTTCGGCCGATACCAGCAGCACGATGCCGCATCCAGCGGCCGGGAGCATCCTGCATGGGCGAATTTCTGGCAAACCTCGGCGAGTGGTCGGCGCTGCTGGCCGGTAGGCACGGCGCGCCCGGCCGGCTGCTGGGGCCCCATCCGCTCGGCGGCTCTAACGCCGGCAAGCCGCCATCCCGCCGAGTGCGGGCCTTTCTGCCCGAAGCCTGCCGAGCCTGGGTGGTGCAGGTCACGGCCGAAGGCCAGCGGGTCAGCCGCCCAATGCGGCGGACGCACCGCGCCGGCATCTACGAGGCGGTGGTGCAGATGCCCCACGCTGCGGCGTCGCCTCGCTACCTGTTTCGCGTCGATGACCGTACCCAAGGCATCCGCGAAGTCTATGACCCCTATGCCTTCCCCACGATGCTGACCGACTACGACTTCCATTTGCTCGGCGAGGGGCGTCACTGGAAGAGCTATGAAAAGCTCGGCGGCCAACTGCACTCAGCCGACGGCGTCGATGGCGTGAACTTCGCGGTGTGGGCACCCAACGCCGATGCGGTGAGCGTGGTGGGCGACTTCAACGGCTGGGATGGCCGCACCCACCAGATGCATAAGCGGATTCCTTCCGGCATCTGGGAGCTTTTTGTGCCGGGCATCGGTGTCGGCACCCTCTACAAGTTCCGCGTCCATCACCATGGCACCCACAGCGACCGTTCTGACCCCTACGGCTTCGCAGCCGAATTGCCGCCGCGAACGGCGTCGAAGGTGGTTGATCTCGGCAGCTATCAGTGGCAGGACGATGCCTGGATGAGCCGGCGAGCCGAGGTCAACTCGCTTGCGGCTCCGCAGTCGATCTACGAAGTGCATCTCGGCAGTTGGAGACGGCCCGGCGATGACCCGCACCGCTGGCTCACCTACGCCGATCTCGAACGCGAGCTCGTGCCGTATTGTGTGGAGATGGGCTTCACCCACGTTGAGTTCCTGCCCCCCACCGAGCATCCCCTCTCGGCCAGCTGGGGCTATCAGACGATCGGGATGTTTGCCGCCACCAGCCGCTTCGGCTCGCCGCAGGATCTGATGGCGCTGATCGACGCCTTCCATCGGGCCGGGATCGGCGTGATCATCGACTGGGTGCCGGCTCACTTCCCGAAGGACGGCCACGGCCTGCGGCAGTTCGACGGCACGGCGCTCTATGAGCACGAAGATCCCCGCAAGGGAGAGCACCCCGACTGGGGCACGCTGATCTACAACTACGGCCGCAACGAGGTGGCCAACTTCCTCATTTCGAGCGCCCTCTTCTGGCTCGACCGCTACCACATCGACGGCCTGCGGGTCGATGCCGTCGCCTCGATGCTCTACCTCGACTACAGCCGCAAGGACGGCGAGTGGGTGCCCAACTGTTTCGGTGGCCGCGAAAATCTCGAGGCGATCGAGTTTCTCAAGCAGTTCAATATCCAGGTGCATACCCACTTCCCCGGCGTGCTCACGATCGCGGAGGAATCGACCTCCTGGGCGGGTGTGTCGCGGCCGACCTATACCGGGGGCCTCGGCTTCAGCTTGAAATGGAACATGGGCTGGATGAACGACACGCTCCGCTACATGCGGCACGATCCGATCCATCGCAAGTATCACCATGACGAGCTGACCTTCAGCCTGATCTACGCCTTCCACGAAAACTTCGTGCTGCCTCTGTCGCACGACGAGGTGGTGCATGGCAAGGGATCGCTCCTTGACCAGATGCCGGGCGACCTGTGGCAAAAGGCGGCCAACCTGCGGCTCCTCTATGCCTACATGTGGTGCCATCCGGGCAAGAAGCTGCTCTTCATGGGAGGTGAATTCGGCCAGTGGCAGGAGTGGAACTTCGACGAGAGCCTGCAATGGCATCTCTGTCAGCACGAGAGCCACCGCGGCCTAGCCAAGGCCGTCGCCGACTTAAACCAGCTGATCCGTCGCGAGCCGGCGCTCCACCAACTCGACTTCGACAGCCGCGGCTTCGAGTGGCTCGACTGCCACAACTGGCAAGATAGCGTGCTCACCTTTGTCCGCCGTGGGAGTGCCTCCGACGACTTCCTTGTGGTCTGCTGCAACTTCACCCCGGTGCCCCGCCATGGCTACCGGCTAGGCATGCCCACCGGCGGCGACTACGACGAGGTCTTCAATAGCGACTCCGCCTTTTACGGCGGCGGCAACGTCGGCAACCTGAGCCCGCTCCGCGCCACGGCCATTCCCCATCACGGCCGCGACCACTCCGTCACGCTCACGCTCCCCCCACTTGCCGCAGTCGTGCTCAAGCCTGCGGATCGGCGCTAACGGTCGCTGCGGCGGGGCTCGCGTTTCCATTCGACGGCGTACTTGGCTTCGAGCCCTTCGAGCCAATCGGTGATGGCCGTGGAAAACTCCCGCTGCGCCACCATCGCGATCCGTCGCTGGTCGTCCTTGGTCTCGAGAAACCGTTTTTCAAGATCCTCCAGCGACGGTGCCACCGACTCCATGCGGATTGCGTAGCAGATCGTCTGCGGCTCATTGAAGGCCGTCGCCGTCTGGCCTGGTTCGAGGGCAAACACCGCTTCCATCAACTCGTCGCCAGGCATGATCAGCCCCGCCGGATCAGAAACAAGCGGAGGCGTTCCCTGCGGCACGGTACCCTGAGACAACCACGAAAAAGGTCCGACCTGCGCTACTTCCAAACCGTTCTGACCGGCAACAACGTCCGTAAGCGATTTTGTGGTGGCCTCGGCAGCCAGGGCGGCCGCCTTCTTCTCGGCAATTGCCCGCCCCTCGACGATCTTCCACGCCTGCTCCACTCGGGGGCGGGCAGTTTCAAAAGACGGCGTAAACTCCGGCTGATCTTCAAGCTTCCACGAGATGTAGCGGTTACCGGCCACGTCACGCGAGGTCACCGGCCGCAGCGAGGGAGCACTTTCGCCATATATCTGCTCGAGCCAGTTTCGCTGCCGCAGCCCGAAGCGACTGGAGGGATCGGGCACGAATTCAAAGCTCTGGCCGATTCCGCCACCAGCCACGGCCTCGTCGGCTGCCACGAGTTCCGATTGGCCTGCCTCGAGCCCCTGCTTCTCGGCGACCGTGTCAAAGTCGGGCGGCTGCGGCGCCGCTCCTTTCTCCTGCTGGGCTTGCCAGAGCGCGAAATCCTCAGCGTATGCAGTCATGTCACCCGCAACGGCCGAGAAGATGGCATCGATCGTGCGGTCGGCCCGCTCCGCTGCCAGCCGATTGCGAATCTCATCGGTGACGTTTTCCAGTGGCTCAAATTTCGGCTCCTCTGCCGGTGGCTTGTTATCAGGCTTTGGGTCAGCAGTATCTGCAATCTCAGCTCCTGTTGTGCCTGCCGGCTTTTCGCCGCTCACGGCTTCAGGAGTTGCTGTCGGCTTGGTCTCGGGACTGGCGCCGGCTTTGGCTTCAGCCGCATCCGCCAACGATTTGGCAGTGGGCGTTGGGTCCGCTCCATCTTCGGCCGACACTCCAGTGGGCTTTTCCTCAGCCGGCTGCCGGAAGGAAACTGGCTGAAACACCTGCCGAACCTTGGCCGCACCCTGCTTGTCGCCGTCCTCAGTCGGCTTCGGCATGTCATCCGTTTGCGGCTCTGCTGCCTTATCTTCCGGCTTCGTGTTCGCGGGCTTTTCCTCTGCAGTTTGGTCATCGACAGGCTTTGCTGCGGCAGCTGCAGCTGACTCGTCGTCAACCTTATCGTTGGCGTCGGTTGGTTCTGTCGGTGGCTTGGGCCGCTCACGAAACATCGTCGCCTTATTTTTTTCGTAGTAGTCAGCGATCTCCGCATCGGTGACCTCGGCCTTGGCCTTGTCGAGAAACGTCTCCCGCTTGGCGACCAGATACTGAAACTTCACCCGATGCGGCTCGCGAAACCCAGGGTCGGTGCTCCGGGGTTCGGGAAGGTAATCTTTATACTGCTCAAAAAAAGACCGCAGCTCGGCCACTGTTGGCTCAGGCACGTCGCCGACCACGCTTTCCACGACCACCGGCACCGCCTCGATTGTGGCCTGTCGCTCGAGCCGACAGAAATACTCCCACCGCCAGCCGGGCGGGTCGCCGGAAAACCCGGTCTGAAACAGCAGAAACATGTTGCGGGCGGCAAGCTCAGTGCGGAGAGCGTCGAACACGTCCCGCTGCGAGACTCCCATCGGCCCTAGCCGGAGGCCGGCGATGATGTCGCGAAACTGGTCGGGCCGCACGAGGTTGTTGGTCCACTGTCCCAGAAAATCGTTGATGGCCGAGTCGCTCACCACAAGCCCGTTGGCGGCCGCCTCCTTGGCGAGCATCATCGACCGCACCACCTGCTCTTCCGAATCGGCAAACAGGGGCAACTGTGAGGGATCCCGCCCGGCCGCCATCGCGCTTTCGGCGAGAAAACGGTTCACAACCGTCCGCATGGCCACCGCCCGATCGAGCTCGGCCTCCCGGATCGCGCCGTCCTTCCACGTGACGGCCACGGGGTCGCCCGCGGGCCCGCCGACTCCCATCTGGAGAATCGGCGGCAGCACAAAAAAGGCCAACATGGCCAGAATCGCCACGAACACGAGCAGCGAACGCTGATATTTTCGGAAGATATCGAAGGAGCCGGCCATGGCACCGCCTGTATACGCTGCTCGAACGGC
>JAQBZA010000285.1 GCA_027622795.1 Planctomycetota bacterium
CCGCCAGCCGCACCAGCGGCTCAGACGGGGCGACCACCGAGCGTGATGCTCGTGGAAAAATCGCGCAAGTCGCAGGAAATGCTCCGCCGATTTCTGCAAAACCTCGGCTATCATGTCCTGCTCACCGAAAGCCCGGAACGTGCGCTGAAGCGGTTTGAGTCCCGACCGTTGCCCGCTGACTGTCTCGTGATCAGTGCCCAAGAACTCGGCGCCTTGGCGGTAGAGGCCTTCAATAAACTGACGATGGATGCATTTCTTTCCGAGGTTCCGGCCATCCTCATTGCCAGCCCGCGGCAGGAGGATGTGTTGCGGGAGGCACACTTCGACGATCGCCGCCGACTCCTCCAAATCCCGATCAAGCGG
Source organism: Planctomycetota bacterium (assembly GCA_027622795.1). Lineage (GTDB taxonomy): Bacteria > Planctomycetota > Planctomycetia > Pirellulales > UBA1268 > CACORA01. The sequence continues at coordinate 364 of JAQBZA010000285.1, forward strand.
GAAAACATGGTATCGTTATTGGAAGAGTTGATTCCGTCTTCAACGTCCGACTCCGCGGCCATCGGGTAGCCGCTCGGGCCGATCCATCCTCAGACCCAGCGTCTTCTTGGTCGCCCTGCGTGTCATCCAGGCCAGAATCACCGATTGTCCCCCGTGTTGTCATCGTCGGCCGACCCAACGTTGGCAAGTCGAGCCTGTTCAACTGGTTGATCGAAAAGCGGATCGCCATCGAAGACCCCACTGCGGGCGTCACCCGCGATCGGCTGGTTCAGCGGGTGGCGTTGGACGGCCGCATTGTCGACCTCATCGATACCGGTGGGATGGGATTTGACGACCCCGACGGTCTCTCGGCCCACATCGACCGCCAGATCTCGGCCGGATTGTCCGAGGCAGCAGTCATCGTGTTTGTTGTGGACGTCCGCAGTGGCTTGGTGGCGGCTGATGAGCAGGTGGCCGCTCGCGTTCGCAGGGCCGGGGTACCCGTGATCCTGGTGGTCAACAAGGCCGACGCTCCGAAGTTTGACGTGCACGCCCATGAATTTGACGCCTTCGGCTTCGGTGCTCCGCTCGTCGTCAGCGTGAGGCAGCATCGCAACCGCGACGGCTTGATCGAGGCGATCCTGAAACACCTGCCCGCGCCTCGCCCCAACGAAGAGACCACGGTCGATCTTCCCGAAATGAAACTGGCCATTGTCGGGAGGCGCAACGTTGGCAAGAGTACGTTCGTCAATTCGCTGGCGGATGAAGAGCGGGTGATAACCAGTCCCGTGGCCGGCACCACTCGTGACAGTGTCGACGTGCGGTTTGAGGTCGATGGCCACTCATTTTTAGCGATCGATACGCCGGGCTTGCGACGAACGAAGAGTCGCACCTCCGACATCGATTTTTACTCGACGCATCGTGCCCAGCGGAGCATTCGGCGTGCCGATGTCGTGCTGTTATTTTTTGACGCTTCCGAGCCGATTGGCAAGGTCGACAAGCAACTGGCCGAGGAGATCGTGGAGGGATTCAAGCCGGTTGTGCTTGTTGTCAACAAGTGGGATTTGTACGCCGGTGATGTGGAGCGAAAGGAGTGGACAACGTACCTGCGCGACACTTTCCGCACGATGCCGTGGGCACCGGTGCGGTTCGTGACGGCGCGATCGGGCCGCAACGTGAAGGCTGTGGTGGACGACGCCCAGCGATTGTTTCGGCAGAGCCATGAGCGGGTCACCACGGGGCGGCTCAACACGATCGTGCGACAGGCCGTTGAGACCAATCCGCCTCCGACCGATGCCCGACACCGCCGCGTGCGGATCTACTACGCGACCCAAGCCGAAACGGCCCCCCCCACGATCGTGTTGTCGACGAGCGCTCCCCGGAGCGTGTCCGAACCATACCGACGCTACCTATTGAACGTCATCCGGCAGCACACGGCGTTCCGGGAGGTGCCGATCCGACTGGTGGTCCGTGGTCGCTCGAAGGCCGATAGCCCGGATCGTTGACTCCCGGGCCACAGGGTTGCTGGCCCGTCCGGCCTTTGCGGACCGGGTGGCTGGAAATGCAGGGCGCGGGGAGGACTTGGCGGCCGATTGGCGAGCGGTCCCGCGACACGGTATTCTTTCCGGCCCGGGTCTTCCGGATCGAACCTTTTGGACGTTCGCTGTTTCGCTGCCTCCACAGGAAATGTTTTCATGTCCACTTCTCCGCTGCCTGCCGTCGTTGTTTCTCGTCGCCAAGCCGTCAAGGCTGCCGGTCTTGCCGGAGGGGTGCTGGCCGCGATGCCTGCCGTTCATGGACAGACTCCATCCACTGATCTGATCCGCGTAGGCCTTATCGGCGCCGGCGGTCGGGGCACGGGTGCCCTGCAGCAGACGCTCTCCGTGCCGGGGTCAAATGTGAAGGTGACTGCGATCGCGGATGCGTTTGGGGACCGCATCAACGCGGCGCTGAAAGCTGTCGAAAAGATGGAGGGCAAGGTGGAGGTTCCCGAGGAGCGGCGGTTCACGGGGCTCGATGCCTACAAGCAGGTGCTTGACCACTGCGACATGGTGATTCTGGCGACCCCGCCGGGCTTCCGACCCTTTCACTTCGAGGCTGCGATCAACGCTGGGAAGCATGTGTTTATGGAAAAGCCTGTCTGTGTCGACAGCTTTGGTGCGCAGGTGTGCCTCGCGGCGGCCAAACTGGCCGATGAGAAGAAACTCAAGGTGGTCGTCGGGTTGCAGCGGCGGTATGAAAACCGCTATCGCGAGACGATTGCTCGCATTCGGGAGGGGGTCGCCGGTGATATCGTCGGTGGGCAGGTCTACTGGAATGGAAGCGGGATCTGGTATCGCGATAAAGAGCCGGAGATGACGGAGACTGAATTCCAGGTTTTCAATTGGTACCACTTCAACTGGCTGTGCGGTGACCACATCTGCGAGCAGCACGTCCACAATATCGACGTGGCCAACTGGGTGCTCGACGCGATTCCAGAATCGGCGTATGGCGTCGGCGGCAAGCAAAACCGCGGCAAGGCGAGTGAAATTTACGATCATCACTCTGTGAATTTCAGCTACCCCAATGGGGTGCGGATCGCGAGCCAGTGCCGACAGTTTCCCGGTGGGGAGAATCGCGTGAACGAGGAATTTCAGGGCACGAAGGGCTACGTGAAGATCGGCGAGATCACGGACTACTCCGGCAAGGTGCTGTGGAAGTTCGAAGGCCCCAATCCCAACCCGTATCAGGTGGAGCACGACGAACTCCACGCGGCTATCCGCGATGGTCGGCAGCTCAACAATGCTGTGTATGGCACTCACGCCAGTTTTGCGGCGGTGCTTGGTCGGCTCGCCACCTACTCAGGGAAGCCATGGAAGTTTGATCAGGCCATCAAGATGGCCTATCGGACCATGCCGGAAAACCTTACCTGGGAGACACCGGCGCCGGTGCAGCCCGATAAGGATGGCGGCTATGCGATCCCGATGCCGGCCACGTTCAAATTGCCTGAGCCCAAGCCGGCATCGGCGTGAGGCTGCGCGGCATGATCGTTGGCGTTCCGCGGGAGTCGAAGCGCGACGAGTACCGGGTGGCCATGTTGCCGGTAGGCGTCGAGGAACTGGTTCGGCGTGGGCATCGGGTCGTGGTGCAACGCACAGCCGGGAGCGGGTCTGGGCTCTTCGATGACGACTACGCCGCCTGCGGTGCAACGCTCGTCGACTCCGCGGACGAGGTGTTTGGGCAAGCTGACCTGATCGTGAAGGTGAAAGAGCCCCAGCCGCCGGAGTTGGCCCTCATCCGGCCGCAGCAGGTGGTGTTTACCTACTTTCATTTTGCGGCCAGCCGCGACCTGACCGAGGGCTTCCTGGCCACCGGGGCGACAGCCGTCGCCTACGAAACGTTGCGGGACGACCGCGGTCGCCTTCCGCTGTTGATCCCGATGAGCGAGGTGGCCGGGCGGATGAGCATCCAGGAGGGGGCCAAGTATTTGGAAAAGCCGCAGATGGGGCGGGGAATCCTCCTCGGCGGCGTACCGGGCGTGGCGCCAGCGAATGTGCTCGTGCTCGGAGCGGGCGCGGTGGGCGCCAACGCCGCAAAGGTGGCAGCAGGGTTTGGGGCAAACATCGCGTTGCTCGACACCAACCTCGAGCGGCTCCGCTATCTGGATGACGTCACACCTCCCAACATCGATTGTCTGTTTTCCGACCGCCATACGATTCGTGAGCGGCTTGGCTGGGCTGATCTCGTCATCGGGAGCGTGCTGATTCCCGGGGCCCGGGCCCCGCACCTCGTCGAGCGAGGCGACCTCTCGCTGATGAAGCCGGGCGCGGTGATCATCGACGTGGCGATCGACCAGGGGGGCTGCGTGGCCACGAGCCGGCCCACCACCCATGCCGAGCCGACCTTCGTGGTCGATGATGTTGTGCATTACTGTGTGACCAACATGCCGGGGGCCGTGGGCCGCACAAGCACCTATGCCCTCTGCAATGCCACGCTGCCGTATGTGCTCCAACTGGCAGGGGCGGCGAGCGTCACGGCAGCGGCCGAGCAGAGCGCGGCGATTCGTTCGGCCGTCAACGTGCTGGATGGGCGGCTTGTCTGTCAGGCCGTCGCCGATGCCTTTGGGATGCGAGTATGAATGTTCCGGCGTCAGTGCAATGGGTCGGCGGGGTCGATGGCCATGTCGAGCTGATCGATCAGACAGTGCTCCCGAGCCACCTGGAACGGCTGGCCTGTCGGGATGTCGAGACGGTCATCGAGGCGATTCAGAGCCTGCGGGTGCGGGGGGCACCGGCGATCGGCATCGCGGGGGGCTACGGCGTCGTGGTGGCCGCCGACGAGGCCCGGCGACAGCATCTCACCGGCCCGGCCGCGCGGGCGCATGTGCTGGCCCGGGCCGAATCGCTCGCCTCAGCGCGGCCGACCGCGGTGAATCTTCGCTGGGCCGTGGAGCGGGTACTGCGGGCGATCGAGCAACTGCCGGAAG
>JAQBZA010000286.1 GCA_027622795.1 Planctomycetota bacterium
TACGACTGCCGTCATGAGGCTCCCGCCAATGCCACCCGCCGGCAGGCGTTTGCCGCATGGCTTACCGCGCCTGAGAATCGCTACTTCGCCAGGAGTTATGTCAATCGGCTCTGGGGGTATCTCTTTGGAACCGGGATCATCGATCCGATCGACGACATTCGGGCCGGCAACCCTCCGTCGAATCCACGGCTGCTGGAATACCTCACCGAAACCTTCATCGCCAGTGGATTCGATACACGGAAAATCCTCACCGAGATCTGCACATCAAGAACCTATGGTCTGTCGATCACCAGCACCCGCTGGAACGAAGACGATCGCACCAACTATTCCCACGCCCTGCCGCGGCGGCTCCCTGCCGAGACGCTCTTCGATGCCCTTCATGTAGTCGTGGGATCGCCGACCCGCTTTCCAGGGTATCCGGAGGGCACCCGTGCGGCAGCGCTGCCCGACGTTTCCAGCGCTTTGGGTGGCGGCTTTTTGCAGACATTTGGCCGACCTGTTCGGGAAAGTGCCTGCGAGTGTGAACGGGCGACCGGCATGGCTCTCGGCCCGGTGATGGCGTTGGTCAGTGGGCCGGCGGTGGGCAATGTCCTCGCCGATTCGAAGAGTGAGTTGGCCCGCCTCGTCGCGACCCAGCCCGACGACAGTCTGCTTGTCGACGAGGTCTTTCTCCGCATTCTCAATCGGCCGAGCCGGCTTGAGGAAGTGGCAGCCGTGCAGAAACTCATGGGTGAGATTCATGCCGACCATGCGGTGCTCGTGCAGGATCTCGCAGTAGCAGAAGCCGCCTGGAAAATCGAGAAAGCCAAACGTGATGAGGAGCGCCTGGCAAAGATTCGTGAGATCTCCGGCAGACTCGCGGCAGCCGAGACAGCATATGCACCGGAAAAGGTAAAGTTGTCAGAGGAGCGAGCTGCCCGATTCGTCAAGGCCATCGAGGCTGTTGAACGCTACCATCGCGATCCGGAAGCATCCCGGCGTGCCTTCGAGGCTGTGGTGGCCAAGGGGCCAATCTGGCAGGTGGCTCGCGCGGCCGATGCCTCCTCCCGCGCTGGCGCGACGCTGACAACGCTCGTCGATGGCTCGATTCTCGTTTCCGGCAAGGCGGGCGATGAGACCACCACCCTCACCGCCCGCATTGACTCAGACAACATGCCAAAGCTGACGGGCATGCGGCTCGAACTTCTGCCCGATGCCAGTCTCCCAAAGGGGGGGGCGGGCCGCGCTCCGGACGGCAACTGCGTGATCACGGAGATCAGTTTGGAACTCGCGCCCGTGGGCAAGCCGAAGGATGTGAAAAAGATCATCCTCCACCGCCCGCTGGCAGACTTTTCACAGGACTCGCTTGGCGTCAATCTCGCAATCGACAACGACCTCACCAACGCGAGTCGTGGCTGGGCCGTCGCTCCCCGCCAGGCTGAGCCTCATTGGGCCGTGTTCGAAGTGAAGGAGCCAGTGTCAATCTCAGAGCCGATGATGGCAACTGTGAAGATTGAGCAGCGCTTTCGGGGTGGGAAGCACGCCGTGGGCCGGTTCCGGATCTCGCTGACCGGCTCGGAGACACCGCTGCCACTCGGGGTTTCAGCGCGTGTTGCCGAACTTGCGGCGTTGCCAGCGGAAGGACGGTCGCCGGCCCAGCAGGCGGAACTGGTCGACTTGATGCTGCGGCAGGATCCGGCGTTTGAGCGGGCCGGCAAGGCACTTGCGGCTGCCATGCTCCCGCTCCCGCGCAAACCCGAGATCGTCGCCATCGAAGGCGAACTGGCAGAGGCCGAGAAACCTGTGCCCGATGATCTGGGAATTGTGCGGCTGCGATCCGATGTGGCCGTCAGCACCGAGCAAGTCGCCGATCGTCGCCTGACGGCCATTCAAGATCTCGCCTGGGCGCTCATCAACTCACCGGCTTTTTTCTTCAATCACTGATATTTCCCGTGCCCTTTTTCGAAAGGATCTCTCATGCTCGTCATCCCTGGACGCCCTGGCAAGGATCTTTGCGACGCCAATCTTGGTACCAGTCGTCGTGCCCTGTTGCGGGCCGGATCAATCGGTCTGTTTGGGATTTCGCTGCCGAACCTGCTGCGGCTTGAAGCGGCTGCCAATGAGGCAAAGCCTGTCGCGGGCCGTAGCACTGCCCCTGGGTGGGGGCGCGCGAAAAGTGTGGTGATGATCTATCTCCAGGGTGGGCCAAGTCATATCGATCTGTGGGATCCCAAGGAGAACGTACCCGACAACGTCCGGAGTACGTTCAAAAGCATTCCAACGAAGTTGCCCGGTGTGCAGTTCACTGAGAACCTGCCGAAGCTCGCTGGCCTCAACGACCGCTTCACGTTGATCCGTTCGATGAACTACACGCCGAATGGATTGTTCAACCATACGGCAGCGATCTATCAAATGATGACTGGCTACACCACCGACAAGGTGAGCCCGTCGGGCCAACTCGAGCCCCCCAACGCAAAGGACTTCCCCAACTTCGGCTCGAACATCATCCGGCTGAGGCCGTCAGAAGAGCCGATGCTTCCGTTTGTGATGCTGCCGCGACCATTGCAGGAGAGCAACGTTGTCGGCAAGGGAGGCACGGCCGGCTTTCTCGGCCGCGACTTCGATCCCTACACGCTCTATCCGGACGGCGACGACATGGATATGCGAAAGATGGAGCGGATTCGCATTGAGGATCTGCAGCTCCGTGCCGACGTGTTCGCGAAGCGGCTGGAGCGGCGGGCGCGGCTCCGGGATCTGATTGACAGCACAATGCCAGACATTGACAAGGCGGTGGCCGATTACAAGCTGGATGAGTATTACGAGCGGGCACTCGGACTGGTGATCTCCGGCCGAGCCCGTGAAGCCTTTGCGTTGGGGAGTGAGCCAACGACGTTGCGTGACACGTACGGGCGCCACACGTTTGGCCAGAGCCTGTTGCTCGCCCGACGGCTCGTCGAGGCCGGCACCAGAGTCGTGGAGGTGGTGTGGCCCAAGGTGGCCAACTCCGATAACCATTCCTGGGATCATCACGTCGGGCTGGACAAGAGAATGAAGGATCAGTCGGCGCCGCTACTCGATCAGGGGCTTTCAGCCTTCATCACGGACATGGACGATCGTGGGCTTCTCGACGACACGCTCGTCGTGGCCGTGGGAGAATTTGGCCGCTCACCCCAGAAGGGAGTGAGTACGTCAGGCAATGGAAATTCGGCCGATGGCCGTGATCATTGGCCCTATTGCTTCACCGCCCTGGTTGCCGGGGCAGGCATCCGCCGCGGCTATGTGCATGGGAAGAGCGACGCTACCGCCTCCGCCCCGCTGGAGGATCCAGTGCACCCTACGGAACTTCTCGCGACGATCTACCATGCTTGTGGGATTGATCCGGAAACGATTGTCTACAACCATTTGAACCAACCCCGCGAACTGGTGAAGGCGCAGGCCGTGACCAAGCTCTTTGGGTGACCTCTACATGGGGATCGCGTAGATGGCGATGGCAGCCGTCATCAAGACGGCTGCCATGATGCGGCGAACGAACGTTTTCCGATCGACCGGTTGTTCGAGGTCATGCCACCCCATCGAGGCGAGCATGGCTCCGAGGCCGACCGCCATGACGCCACGGGTCGATTGCAAAATGTTGCCGAGCACGGCTCCGACGAGGCCGAAGCAAACGTAGAGGCCGGCCATCGATGCCAGCCAGGCTGCGGCGTAGAGGGCCGCCGGGAACAACCCTCCCCTCCTGCCACCTGCTGCATAGTGCACCAACGGCATGGTGATCATTCCGCACACGACATAGGTCGCCGCCATGGCAAAACCACCCGCCCGGAGTCGACCGCCGACCGCTGCCTTCGCAGACGTCGCCTCACCCGACAACTGCACCGCATCAATGAGTGCCACGATAAAGAGGTCAGCAATGGCGAAACACAGGCAGATGGTCATCACCATGCCAATCGTTGCCCATGGAGCCTTGATTGCCGCGTGCCGACGCGGCCATTGGAGGACGGCGACTGCGGCCACGCTGATGATGACAGCGAGCCATTGCCGACCAGTCAGTTGTTCGCCGCGCACGCATGTTGCGAGGACGGCCAGCACTGCGATCTTCAGGCCGAGGAGTGGGGCCAACTGCGAGGCATCAATCCGCTTGAGGGCGGCAAACACCGCCGCCTGACCAAGGAGATAGGTGACTGATGAGCCCACCAGCGGCGGCAGCCAGACAGCAGCCAAGGGCACGGGATAAGGTCGGAGAAACCAAGCAATCGGCAGGCACACGATTCCCATCAAAACGTGCGCGAAAACGAGCAGCCGGAGGCTGCTCCCGCCATCTTTGTTTCCATAGTGACGGGAAACCAAGTAGGAGACCGCGCTGAAGAACGCAGCTGCCAGGCCGGCGGCAATGCCAAAGGGAAGAATTTGCATTGGGGGTGCTTGACCCTATTCAACAGCACAGCGGCGACACTGCAAGCGATGTACAGTCAATCCTGTCGTTACAACCGTTGCCACCCCACCCCTGTAGACGATAGTCATGCGCATACGTCGGCCGGCACGCCCCGATCTGGCCTGTAGAGTTGCAACGTAGGATCCCCCTTCCCTTCGCTACGGATAGCGCGCCATGGCCTCCGTCGATCGACGTTTCACACCGCCTCTCGCCCCCCCACCCGCAACTCGCTTCGGTGGGCGGGCTTCATTTGCCGGGAACGGTGCCGTTGCGACCGAGGCTGATGACCGGCTGCCGCGGGATCGGGTCCGCGATCTGGCCGCCCTCGGACTGCTGGCCACCTGCCTCTTTCTGGTCGCAGCGCTAGCCACCTTTCA
>JAQBZA010000287.1 GCA_027622795.1 Planctomycetota bacterium
GAGCCGATCGGGTTCGGGTTTGCCGTGAGCCTCGGCCGCTATCTCGAAACCCGCCGCCGCTACCCTGCTGCCGAGATGATGATGGGCATCGGCAACCTCACCGAACTCACCGATGTCGACTCCGCCGGCATCAACGTGATGCTGCTCGGCTTTTGCCAGGAATGTGAGATTCGCTCGGTGCTCACCACCGAGGTGATCCACTGGGCCAAAAGCAGCGTGAAGGAATGCGACCTCGGGCGGCGGCTCGTGCATCATGCCGTGACCAACCGCACGCTTCCCAAGCACGTCGAGCCCCGGCTGGTCACACTCCGATCGGGCAAGCCACAGGAATTTGGTGACACCGAACTCGATCGGCTCGCCACCGCGATCCGCGACCCCAACTTCCGGATTTTTGCCGAGCGAGGTGAGGTGCACATGGTGGGGGCCGGCCTCCACCTCGCCGCCCGTGATCCCTTCCTGCTCTTTCGACAACTGGCCGAAGCCGGCCGCGACGATGTCGACCCGTCGCATGCCTTCTACCTCGGCTATGAAGTGGCCAAGGCGGTGACGGCCCTGACCCTCGGCAAAGACTATCGGCAGGATCAGGCCCTCAACTGGGGGCACCTCACCCAGCCGGAGATTGCCCACGGCCCGTCGCAGGTGGCGGCCGAGGTGGCCAAGAAGGCGGCGGAGTCGGCCCCGGTGGCGGAGCCGTCATGACGATCCCGGTCATCCGTCGCTGGTTCACGGCCTCCGGCGGCCTGGTCGCCGAACTCGATCCGCAGCTCGATGCCGCCGGCGTGTTCGCCAGACTGGCCCACCTGCCCCACGTGCTCTTTCTCGATAGCGCCCTTGCCGACCAGCCTGCAGCCGCGATCCGGCTCGGCCGCTATTCTTTCGTGGCGGCCGATCCGATTCACTCGCTCTGCGTGGCCAGCGACGCGCCCGATCCGGCAGCGGAAATCGCGCGGGCCCTCGCCGCCAGCCGCCAGCTCCTGGCCGATCTCGCCTGCCCGACGATTCCCGGCCTGCCACCCTTCCAAGGTGGCCTCGCCGGGCTGCTCTCGTATGAGTGTGGGCTGGCGGTGCTCGGCCTCGCGGCCCCGGCTCCTCGCATCACGCCCGCCCCCCTGCTATCGCTGCATGCCTACGACGTCGTCTTTGCTTTCGATCACGACACGCAGCAGGGCTGGGCGATCTCGCAGGGCATTCCGGCTCAGGGCCCGCAGGCCCGCCGGCGGCGAGCAAGTGAACGCCTCGAGACGCTGCTCTCTCCTGTACCGCAGGCTTCAGCCTGCGAATCCGCCCCCTTTGGCAGGCTAAAGCCCGCCCCACATGTGGCGCAGGCATCAGCCTGCGAATCCGCCTCAGCCCACGAGTGCCGTCACCCTCTCCCCTCGCACCCACATGTCCGCTCCACGTTCACCCGTGAGGCCTACCTCGACATGGTCGCCGCCGGTATCGAATTCGTGCGGGCCGGCGACATCTTCCAGGTCAACCTCGCTCAGCAGCTCGCCGTGGAGGCCGCAGTCGATCCGATTGCGGTCTACCATGCTGCCCGTCGATGCAATCCCGCTCCCTTCGCGGGCTACTTCGATGCCGGAGCGGTGGCCATCGCCAGCATGTCGCCCGAGCGTTTTCTGCAGGTGAATGGCGGCACGGTCCGAATGCATCCCATCAAGGGCACCCGCCGCGTGATCGCCAGCCCCGAGGCCGATCTCTACACAGCCGACGAACTCGGCTCCAGCGCCAAGGATCGGGCTGAAAACGTGATGATCGTTGACCTCGTCCGCAACGACCTCGCCCGGGTGTGCCGGCCTGAGAGCGTCCGCGTGGAGTCGCTTTGCCGACTGGAGCGGTATCGCTACGTGCAGCATCTCGTCTCGATCGTGGTCGGACGGCTCCGCGACGGTCTCCAGGCCCTCGATGCCGTGGAGGCGGCGATTCCCGGTGGCAGCATCACTGGTGCGCCCAAGCATCGTGCCTGCGAAATCATCTCCACGCTCGAGGGTGTCGCCCGCGGCCCCTACTGCGGCTCACTCGGCTACCTCGGCTTCGACGGTGCTGCCGACTTCAACCTCCTCATCCGCACGTTTGTGATCACTCCCGACCGGGTCACCTTCGCCGCCGGCGGCGGCATCACGGTACGGAGCGATCCCGCCGCCGAATACGAGGAGACGCTCCACAAGGCCGAGGGGATGCTGCAGGCGCTCGACGCAACGCTTGCCCCGCCCATGCCCGCCACCACCGCGGAGAGCCAGCCGTGATCGTGGTGCTCGACAACCGTGACAGTTTCGTCTTCAACCTCGCCCGCTGCCTTCATCTTCTCGGCGGCGCGACGCAGGTCGTTTCCAGCCACACCACCTCGGCCGCCAGCCTCCGCCAGCTCGTTCCGACGGCGATCGTGATCTCACCAGGCCCCTGCACGCCTGCCGAGGCCGGCTGCTCGATCGAGGTGGTTCGCCAGTTTCGGGGGCGGGTGCCAATCCTCGGAGTCTGCCTGGGGCATCAGGTGATCGCGGCGGCGGCCGGGGCGAGGATCGTGCGGGCTGCTGAGCCGATGCATGGCCTTGCCACCGGTGTCCATCATGACAGCATCAATCTGTTCGCCGGCATCCCCAGCCCAATGGTCGTCGGCCGCTACCATTCGCTCGTGGTCGATCCGGCCACGCTCTCAGCCGACCTCGCCGTGATCGCTCGCGATGAGGCAGGCACGATCATGGCGGTCGCCGACGAGCCCGCCGCCCTCTACGGAGTGCAGTTTCATCCCGAGTCGATCCTGACCCGGCAGGGGTTTCGCCTGCTGGCGAATTTTCTGATGCGGGCGGGCCTGCCGGTCGGTTCCCGCCACGTCGATGCCCTCGACGCCGACATCGCTCGTCAGGCCGGGTGGGCTCCGCTGCCCCCCGAGCCGCCGCCGCCGATCGTGACGTTCTGATCTGCACAGACTGCTGGCAGCGCATGCTTGCCGGCGCCGCAGCGATGCTCACAGCTCCGTTGAGAAACGGCACGACGTATTGCCGAAGCATGCTGAAAACAGCGGCAAAAAGTGCTTGTAGCATTTTTCTTCACCGCCCGCTCATCTTTGGCACGCCGGTTGCCCATCTTCTCCGTCGGCGGAAATTCTGGCGCGGCAGGAGGCTGCGTCGCACGGATTTCGGCACAGCGGAGGTGCACGATTCCCTTCTCAGACATGAGGCATGTAATGGTTCTCAACCGTACGACGCGGTGGTCAGGCGCAAATTTCTTTTTTGCATTTTCCCTCGCTCTCAGTTCGCTGGCTCTTTCCCCGACCGTGGTGGCTCAAGACGAGGAGCCCGCGGCCACAGCGGCCGCTGATGCGACCGCTTCTGAAACAAGTGAGGAGGCCCCTGCTGAGGATGGCAATCCCAAGGGTTGGAACGAAGGCGATGCCGTGAGCAGTCTTTCCTACGATGACGCCAACGATTACGCGATCAACACTTTGATCATGTTTATCTGTGCCGTGCTCGTGATTTTCATGCAGGCCGGCTTCGCAATGGTGGAGATTGGACTTAACTCAGCCAAGAATGCAGTCAACATTCTCTCCAAGAATGTGATGGATTTCTGCGTTGGGGTGCTTCTGTTTCTCTTCGTTGGCTACTCACTGATGTATCCAGGCGACAACTGGATGTCGGATGGATATCTCGGCAACATCACCCCTTTTGTGACTCGCGACGCGCAGGTGACCGAAGTCGATGGTGAGGAGGTATGGGCAGCTCCGCCGGCGTACAGTGACGGTGCCTATGCAGCCAATTCTGCCGACTTCCTGTTTCAAGTGGCTTTTGCTGCAACAGCTGCCACGATCGTGTCGGGAGCCGTCGCCGGCCGTCTCAAGTTCACGGGCTATCTGATCTACACGGCGATTCTCACCGGCCTGATCTATCCGATCAGCGGGTCGTGGAAGTGGGGTGGCGGCTGGCTCGATGCAATGGGCTTTCAAGACTTTGCCGGCAGCGTGGTCGTTCACGCAGTTGGTGGATTCGCCGGCTTGATCGGCGCGATCTTCCTTGGCCCCCGGATGGGTCGCTACACCTCGAGCGGGAAGAGCGTTCCGATTCCGGGCCACAACCTCTCGCTGGCCGCTCTCGGCGTGTTCATTCTGCTGGTCGGCTGGTATGGGTTTAACCCCGGTAGCCAACTCACCTACTCCGGTGCGGTGAATGCTGAGGCGACCGCGTACATCGCCCTCACGACCACAATCGCTGCTGCCGCGGGAGCAATGGTGGCGATGATGACCGGGTGGTTCATGTTCGGGAAGCCAGACCTCACGATGGCGCTCAATGGCGTGCTTGGTGGCCTGGTGGCAATCACTGCCAACTGTGACCGCGTGAGCGAGCCTTCCGCGCTCATCATCGGTGGGATCGGCGGGCTGCTGGTGGTGCTGGGCATCGTTTTGCTCGACAAACTCAAGATCGACGACCCAGTAGGCGCCTGGCCCGTGCACGGCCTGTGTGGCGTGTGGGGTGGGTTGGCCACTGGCATCTTCGGTGCGTTGCCAGACGGGATCGAGTCATATGGAAAGTTTTTCCAGGTTCAGTTGATCTCGACCGTGGCTATCGTTGGGTGGACGGTTGTGACAATGTCAATCGTGTTTGGGATTCTCAAGGCGATTGGCCAACTCCGGGTGAGCCCGCAAGAAGAAGCGGATGGGCTCGATATCCATGAGCATGGCCTGCGTGCCTATCCCGACCAGTGGGTGGCCTCGAGCGACTTCTCCGTCTCGGCTGGTCCCAACCACTAATGTGATCCAGAAGGGTGTCCCAATGGCGT
>JAQBZA010000288.1 GCA_027622795.1 Planctomycetota bacterium
TTGTGACGTGGCGTCCGGCAGCGGTCAAAGGCCGTGGATGTCGATTGCGGCTCGCTCGTCCGGCGAGGCTTGAAAGACGTCGCGATCGTCATGGGCTTGCTGTAGTGGACCTCAAATTTCGTGCGCGACATGAAGGAGAGCCCTGGCGAAAGTCACCCAACGGATGAGCAGGTGGCACAGGTGGCTTGTCGCTCGTGTGTCCTCGCAGCTTCCCGCGAACACAAGATTCCTACGGCCGAGACGCCAACACTTCCTCGAGCTTTTCCGCGACACCAAGCTCCTTCGCCCACCGCCGCATGTAGGCCTCGTCGAGGTCGACCTGGGCGAGCAACACGTCCTCGATGTCACCAAGGTCGCGCGGACGGGCCGCTACCACTTTGAGCAGGATCAGATCCTCCGGACTCACGAACCAGATACGTTGCCCATCGAGATCATGTGATCGGCGTAGCCGCATCAGTTCTTGCTGATAGTCGGATTCCGCCAGAAACACGTCGACGTCGATCCCGCGATCGATGAGGTACAGTCGAAACTTCACCAGCGGCATCCCGGCCACCGTATCGACCCAGCCAGCCATAAACTGCTCCGGCACGGTGAACCCCATGTCCGTGGCCGTGTCATAGAGTTCTGGCAGCCGCTCCCGCTCGATGGCAATCGTGAAATCAACGTCATACGTGGGACGGGGCAGCCCGTACATGCGGACTGCCCATCCGCCCATGATGGCGTAGGGCACCTGCAGCCGGTCGAACAGCGCGGCGAAATCGTGCAGTGTCCGAATGAGATCGCTCACGGCTGCTTTCGGGTGCGGGCGATCGCGGTCAGCATGTTGCGGTTACGGGCATCGTTCTCGCGTTTGAGCAGTTCGAATCGCCGCTCAATAAGTTCTGGCGAACCGACAAAAAATGCGGGGATATTTTCCTCCGTCATCTTGAGCGAGAGTTTGAGCCGCTCGATGCCGGTCATGCGGCGATACTGTTCGAGGGTTTCTTGACTGAGCATGGCAGGGCGCCCCTTGGCTACGGGCTTCAAGGCGAATGTCGGTCCATCCGCCGCATGCCATATTCTACAAGGCGATGCGGTTCGGCGGCAGTCGCAGCGATCGCCCGGGTTGATTGACATGACACTGGCATTTTGTGTGCTTTTCAGCGCAAGCAAGCATTCGCCGGCGGCAAGCAGCCGCCCACCCGGTTCAGAGAAGGCGTCTCTCCCATGGCCACCGTTCTGTCTCCCTCCCCGTCACGTCATCTGATCTCGGTCAATGCGTTTCACTGGATGGGTGAGACGGGCATTCTGGGGCCCGCCGACCGAGTGGAGCTCATCGACGGGGAGATCGTCGACATGCTACCAACCCACCTGTAGTTGTTTCGGTGGAAATGGTACAGGTGCCACGTGCCATCCGCAGCCAGGCCGATTCCCCAGTTCTCCTATTCATTGGAACCCGGCCAAGTCGGACAGGGCTATCGCATCTTAGGCGTCGCACAATATTTAGTCAGTCGTTTGTGCCCCTCAGGGCTGCGGCCTTATTTCGTAGTTCCATTCACCGTGAAAACTGTTTCTGTGAATATTAACAGAGGCCAACTCTTCGTCGCTCACCTTGATCTTCGGCGGGTAGTCTTTCTCGTCGAGCCAGGCGTGAACTTCGAGTCCCGTCGTCGTGCGCGTTGCAGCAATCAGATTTACCACAATCTCGAGCGACTCAAGAGGAACGCCACGCCAGTTTCGTGTGATGTGGCAGAACAGACTGTGTTCGATCTTGTTCCATTTGCTAGTGCCCGGCGGATAGTGGCAGACCTCAACAGCGAGGCCCGTCTCGTTGGCAAGGCGTTGGAGCTCGAGTCGCCACAGCCGTGTTCTTGGGCTGTTGCTCCCGCCGCAGTCAGCCGTCACCAGAAGCCGCGTGGCGTTCGGGAATCGTTTCTGGCCCAACCGCTTCCACCACAACAGAATCGTTGCCACAGCAAACTGGGCCGTGTCGTGACTGACCCCGACACTGACAAGAGCTTCGTTGTGCTGCAGGTCATAGACGCCATAAGGAATCGCTTTGCCGAGTTCAGCCTTTGGGAAGTCGTGCGTCTCGACTCGGATTGGATCTTTCGAGCGTCGGTAAACTCGGCCCGAATTCTTCAGATTTCCGAGTACTTCTTTCTTTTTCGTGTCGACCGAGATCGAGGGTTCGCCCCGCTTGCATTGCCGCTTGACGCGGCGAGCGATGAACTCGAACTGGGCGTTACGATCTGGATGCTGTTTGCCTTCGACGGTCTTGCGGTTGGACTGGAGACTGTAGCCCATCGCCTTGAGCAGTTCGCCAACTTTGGTGCTGCCGACGACGAACCCCTGCTGCTTGAGTTCTCGTGCCAAAACTCGGGTACTCTTGATCGTCCATCGCAGGGGCGACATAGGATCGCCTCGTGTGCCCGCAGCTATCAACTCTTCGAGTGCCTTACCGAGCTCCGGCTGTTCGCGTTCGCGAGGGTTCCTTCCCGCACCGGGTCGACGTTGCCGACCGGGATCGAGCGTCTGCGGACAGCTCAACTCCTTGATCCCATTCTGGATCGTGGAGCGAGCAAGGCCTGTTGCCGCGGCAACGACGGTGATTCCTCCACGTCCGATGGCCATGGCCTCAGCAGCCGCCCAGCGACGCGTGCCACGTTCGTCAAGATCCATCAGGACTGCGGTAAACTTGCGGTGAATCGTGTCGATCAGTTCGGCATCTGGCATGACCGTACTGATCGCAGGATTCAATGCGACGCGTCAATGTCGTTTTGACTGATTTATTGTCGTGGAGTTCCTAACTCACGATTTGCACGCTTGCGAGGAATGGGCAGACCCTGCTGCCGAGCCTTGGCGGAAAACGCCTTTTGCACGCGGACGGCGTGATGAGCATCGTCGGCAGCGGGCCCCGCGGGATGCGGCGACTGCTCCCGTCAGAGAGGTTGCCAGCTGGCGGTGGGTGTCCAGCGGTAACACGCGCCCGCATCCTCAACCACGAGCCGCAGCCAGCTGTGGGTGACGAGATCCCGCACGCCTGCATGCCGATTGAGAATCTCAGCAACGCGTTCCCGGCTGGCCTCGATGATGACGGTGAGCCGCAGCGGCTCGTGCTGCAGTTTGACGCCGTCGTGAACCGCCTGCCAGGGGAGGCCAACCCGCAGGTCGCCACCGTTGCCCTCAAGGACGCCAAACTGACCCACCACGTCATGGATGACTTTGCTTCCGCTGCCGAAGGCCTGGTTGTCGACAGCAGAGGCAAAGTACTGCAGCCCGATCCAGCTGGTCACGACCAGCGGAGCGGTCATGATCAGCTCGAGCACCTTCCCCTCAGAATCTTTCTCCGGAGAATACTCGTGGAGGAACGAGCGGCCACCAAGGTCGAGCCCCGCCGTTCGGCTGCGATCGGCAATCACAAAGGTGGCATTGCCCGCGAGCCCCCATTCGGGCCGCACCTCGGCCCAGTCGCGAGCTCGGAAGAGCACCGACGCCTCCGTGGCGTTCCCCAGCCGCCTGCTCCGTTCCTGCCGCGTTGCCGTTCCAGCGGCGGTGGTCCAGCCCAGAACCTTCTGGAACTCGTCGCGGTGCGTGGCCGGGCAACCCGTAGGACCAAAAAACTCAATCTCGTCGGTGGTGGTGCGGTGCACCGCCGCCACAAACCAGGTGTCGGCAGGGATCGCGATCCCCCGCTCCGCCAGCGCCGCACGGACCTGAATGTCGTTGAGAATGGCCGCAGCAACGCGGGCATTCGGCTCGCCGGAATGGCCGCCACAGGCGCCGCAGTCGTAGCCCGAGCGGTAAGGGTTGTTGACCATGGAGGAGGCATGGCCGCAGATGGCAACGATTCTGGCAAACCGATCGGTGAGCCCGAGGTTCCGCAGCATGCCTTCGGCCAGACCAATCCGCTGGTCGAGCGGGAGGGGATCCTCCGAGCCATCCAGGTCGGGCCCGAGCCGTCGCTGCTCGTCGAGCGTGAGGCCGTCGTTTCGCGGGTCGGCCACAGGGGCCGTGGCCCCAAGCGAGTCGGTGAGAAGCTTCGGCAGATAGGCGAGCCCCAGCGACTCCACAAAGCTGTAGCAGGAGATGGCTGACGACTGAAAGCCCTTCCAGAGCTTGCGGCCCTTCCTGAGCAGCTTGCGGTGGTCGATAGCCGCGGAGACCCGCTCTTCGGAGGCTCCCAGCAGCCGCTCAAACACCGGAAAGGCCGGCTGCAGCAGCACCGGGCAGTGGGCAGCGCCGTACGCGGTGCCCAATCGGACAAACTCCAGCGGCATCCCGAAGAATCCGGCAAACCCACAGGTTTCAACGAGCTCGCTCTGGGCCTCGAGGTGGCGTCGCACCACCTCGCTGCGAACATCGATGCAGAAGACCATCTGCAGCGTCGGCCGGCCGGTTGCTGCCGGCTGCTTGACCGCGGCTATGTCGGCGAGCAGGCCCCGGCGATGGCTGACCTCACCAGCAACTTGCATCAGGTAGCGGGCCAGCACGGCCGGCGGTGGGTCGGGCGGCTCGGGAGTTGTCGGCACCAGCCCCTCGGGCAGGTTTGTCAGACCGCTTGATTCAGCCAGGGCCACGTCACAAGCGAGCCGGGCCGCCAGCAGCCCCGGCAGTTCGTCAGCAACGGAGGGCGGCTCCTCGGCATGCCAGGCGAGATAGCGAAGAAACGAGGCCCAGCCGGCGACCGAAAAGAGTTCTGCCAGTAGGAATCGCTCGATGTGCGGCTCGGGAATGGCGAGCCTAGCCAGCAGCTCCGGGGTGGCCTCGC
>JAQBZA010000289.1 GCA_027622795.1 Planctomycetota bacterium
GTCGAAGAGATGAAAAACCTCACCGCCAAGGGCGTGAAGGTGATCACGGTCGATGGTGATGTGAACCGCAGCCTGTTCCCCGACGCCCGGCCGTATTACATCGGCACCGACAACGTCGTCGGCGGGCGGCTGCTCGGGCGGGCCGCAAAAAGGCTCCTCGAAAGCCGCGGCAAGAAGGCCGGTGGCTACGCGCAATTTGCCGGCTTCACCGACAACGACAATGCCCGCAAGCGGATGGATGGTTTCAAGGAGGCTGTCGGCGACAGCTTTGAAGAGCGAGACCGCATGCCCGACGAGATGGATCTCTCGAAGGCCCGCAACAATGTCCGCACGGCGCTGGTGAACCATCCTGATCTCGTCGCGCTTATCGGCATCTGGGCCTACAATGCTCCGGCGATCGCCGAGGTGACGGAGGAGCGGAGCCTCCGCGACCAGGTCACGATCGTCACGTTCGATGCCCAGGCGGCGGCCCTCCAGCACATGGCCGACGGCCGGA
Source organism: Planctomycetota bacterium (assembly GCA_027622795.1). GTDB lineage: Bacteria > Planctomycetota > Planctomycetia > Pirellulales > UBA1268 > CACORA01. Next base: position 497 of record JAQBZA010000289.1, read on the forward strand.
TTGATGCGATGGTGGTGCAAAACCCCTTCGAGATGGGCATCCTCGCCGTGAAGCTGCTGCTCGCCATGCATGCCGGCGACGAGGCGGCGATCAAGGAGATGTTTCCACGAATCGGTGAGCCCGACGGAGACATCCACACCACTGGCCTGCGGCTGATCGCCCCCGACGAGGGCTCTCCACTTGAGGCCACTGATTTCGAGGCGGAGGGGATCGAGTTTTTCCCGCTGTCGAAATTCCGCGCCTGGCTCGACACCTACGGCCTGTCGAGTTCGTGAGGATTTCGGCATGCCGCCTGAGGACGCGACATCTTCTTCCCTGGCCGCAACCGGCCGTGGCTTTCTGCTGCGGCCGGCCGAATGGGCGCTCGTGCTGGCAATCATGCTCGCGGTGGTGCTGACGGCTCTGGTTGATGCCAACCACAGCTATTGGTTTCAGCCCTACACCAGCCTCCGCGACATCGCCCGCAACACGGCGCTGTTGGGCATCTTTGCCCTCGGCGCCACGGTGGTGATCATCGCCGGAGGCATCGACCTGTCGTCGGGATCGATGATCGCCCTGTCGGGCACCGTCTGCGCCGCCACCATGCTGCTGATCTCCCCCGCGGCGATGATCGGCTTCAAGCCGGCCGGCCCCCTGGCTGTCGCTCTCGGCTGCCTGGCCGCCCTCACCGCGGGCTTTCTCGTGGGCACGCTCCATGCCTGGCTCATCACATCGATTCGCCTTCCCCCCTTCATCGCCACGCTGGCGACGCTTGTCGGCCTGCGAAGCCTCGCCCGAGCCCTCGCGGAGAGCGCCACTGCCGCGCTGACACCCTCCAAAAACAATCTCATCAACGTCGCCGATCCGTTCTTCAAGACGATCCGTGACAATGTCTGGATTCCGGTGGCGGTGTTTGCCGTGTTGGCCGTGTTCACCTGGATCCTGCTCACACGGACGGTACTCGGCCGGCATCTCTATGCGCTCGGTGGCAACGAAGAGGCAGCGCGGCTGGCTGGCATCAAGACGGAAAACGTCAAATGGTTTGCCTATTGCTTTGCCGCAATGACAGCGGCGCTGGCCGGCCTGTTCTACGTCGCCAACGAATCGGCGGCTTCGCCCACCAACCAGGCTCGCGGCCATGAGCTCAATGCCATCGCGGCGGCGGTCGTGGGGGGCTGTTCGCTGGCGGGGGGCGCCGGCTCCGTGCCGGGTACCGTGCTGGGCACGATCTTCATGCGGGTGGTGATCGACGCCATCTCGAAGATCATCAAGACCGGAGCCGATGTCTATGAGGGGATGATCGTGGGCGTGGTGGTGGTGATCGCCGTGACGTTTGCCCAGCTGGGGCAGATGGCCCGCGGCGGCCGCCGGCTCCTCCCCGGGGCGCTCGGGCTATGCATCATCCCCACGCTTGCGGTCCTTGCCGGTGGCGTGGTGGCAATGACCGCCGGGGGCCGGGCCGGTGTCGCGGCCGGCATCGCCGCCGTGGTGCTCCTCGGCGGGCTGCGGGTTTGGGAATCGCGGCGATGAGCGATGCCCGCCCGATCGCCGTCGCCATGCGGGGCATCACCAAGCGGTTTCCCGGGGTCGTGGCTCTCGACAACGTATCGCTTGCGGTGGGCCGCGGAGAGGTCCACGCCATCTGCGGGGAGAACGGCGCCGGCAAGAGCACGCTGATGAAGATTCTGTCGGGTGTCTATCGGCCCGACGACGGGGTCTTGGAGATCGACGGCGAGCCGCGGCGGTTTGCCGGCACCCGGGAGGCCGAGGCGGCCGGTGTGGCGATCATCCATCAGGAGCTCAATCTCGTCGAAGAGCTGTCGGTCGCCGCCAACATCTTTCTGGGCCGCGAGCGCCGGACTCGGCTCGGGCTGCTCGACGATCGCGGCATGGCAGCCGAAGCGGCGCGGCTGCTTGCATCACTCGAATGCCCGGTCTCTCCGCGGACGATGGCCGGCAGCCTGCGGGTGGGCGATCAGCAGTTGGTCGAGATTGCCAAGGCGCTCTCGCTCGAGGCTTCGATCCTGGTGATGGACGAGCCGACCAGCGCCCTCACCGAGGCGGAATCTGCTCGGCTCGAGCGAACGATCCTCCGGCTCCGCGAACAGGGCACCACGATTCTCTACATCTCGCACAAGATGGACGAGGTCTTCCGATTGGCCGACCGGATCACCGTGCTCCGCGATGGCCGCCATATCCGCACGGTCGACCGCACGGCCACCTCGCCCCGCGAGATCATCGGCTGGATGGTCGGTCGCGAGATCGAGGGGCATGCCTTTCACGAGGATCGATCCCGTGGCGACACGGTGCTTACGGTCCGTGGGCTCACGCTTCCCTGGCCCGACCATCCACGGGGCTATCGGCTGAAGGATGTCTCCTTCAAGCTTCACGCCGGTGAGATTCTTGGCATCGCCGGCCTGATGGGGGCGGGCCGCACAGAACTGTTGGAGACGCTCTTTGGCGCGAGCGAGCCGATCTGGAGCGGTAAGATCCTGCTCGACGGACGACCGGTCCGGTTTCAGCACCCCCGTGAAGCCTGCGCTGCCGGCATCGGCATGGTCACGGAAGATCGCAAGCGGCTCGGCCTCTTTCCCGATCTCGATGTCGCGGCCAACGTGAGCCTCTGCAGCCTCCGGGAGGCGGCCCGCGGCGGGCTCGTCAGCCGGGCTCGCGAGGAGGCGCTCGTGGCCGGGCCGGTGGCGGCGACCGGTGTGAAGACGCCGGGGGTCCACGCCTCGATCATGGGCCTCTCCGGGGGCAACCAGCAGAAGTGCATCATCAGCCGCTGGCTGCTCACGAAGCCGCGGGTGCTGCTCCTTGACGACCCCACCCGCGGCATCGATGTCGGTGCCAAGGCGGAGCTCTACACGCTCATCGACCAGCTCTGCCGCGCGGGCCTGGCGGTGATCCTCACCTCAAGCGAACTGCCCGAGCTGCTCACGCTGGCCGATCGCATCCTTGTGCTGGCCGAAGGGCGGCTCACGGCAGAATTTCCCCGCGCCGAAGCGACCGAGCAAAACATCGTCGAAGCCGCGACCGGGTAGAGCGCCTCACGACCCGATGTAGCGCGACATGACCGCGCGGGCCTTGGCTTCGTCGCGGGTGCCGGTCACGATCACGCGGCCGTCGGCAAACACCGACAGCTGCACCCCCGGCTCCACGTCGAGGCGGACGAGCCACGGGTTGGCGGTGACGGGCCCGACACTTCGCAGCCGTTCGGCAAGCGACGCCAGATCGATCCCGACGGCACCGGTCGCCGCCACCTGCACGGCATCGCGGCCACAAAGCGGTGTGGTCGCCGCCCCCTGCCGCCCCTCGAGCCATGGAAAATCTCCCTGCCGACAGGTCGGGCAGCCGGCCTCGGCCAAGGGGGCGAGGTCGATCCGCCGCCAGGTGCCCTCCCACAGGTCGCAGGCCAGGAGGGCATTGCCAACCTCGGGAACGCCGACTAGGAGCTTCATCGCCTCGGCCGCCTGCACCGCCCCCACGACGAGTGCCGCCGGGCCGATGATCCCGGCCGATTCGCAGGTGGGCAGCGATCCGGCGGCAGGCGGCTCCGGGATCAGGCAGCGCAGGCAGGCCGTACTGCCGGGCCGAACGGCGAGCACGCGGCCTTCGGCGCCGATCGCCCCGCCATGCACCCAGGGAATCTGGTCGCGGCAGCAGACCTCGTTGATGAGAAACCGCGCCTCGAAGTTGTCGGTACCATCGACGATGCAGTCGACGCCCCCCAGCAGCCGAGCCGCATTCCGCGGCGTCAGGTCTGCCACTTCCGCCTCGATTTCCAGATCACTATTGATGCGTTGCAGCTGTCGCCTGGCCGCCACCGCCTTCGGCAGCCCGTCGCGGATATCCTGCTCATCGAAGAGCACCTGCCGCGGCAGGTTGCTGATCTCTGGCAGATCGCGATCAATCAGCCGCAGCATCCCTACCCCCGCCCGCGTCAGCGCCAGCGCCGACACACTTCCCAGTGCCCCGCAGCCGACGACCGCCACCCGACTCCGCGCGAGCCGCTCCTGCCCCGCCTCCCCGAGCGGCCCAAACCGCCCCTGCCGCGAATACCGCACCGTATCAAAAGCCATCGAGACACTGCCTCACGGAAAGCTCGCCCACTGAGCCTGCCACGCATCGTAACGGAAGGCGAGGGGTCGCCCGTGCCGTCGAGCCGGCGTTGGCAGCAAGCGAAGGCATGGAAGCCGAAGCGCAGCTGGCATCGAGTGAGCGAAGGGCAGGATGCCCTTCGCGAACGTCCGGCGAAATGGCACG
>JAQBZA010000290.1 GCA_027622795.1 Planctomycetota bacterium
GGCGTCGATGCGGCGGCTCGGCACCGCTCTGGAGCATCCCGAGACGCGACGAATCGTACTGTTCGAATATGCCAGCACCCGGGGATCGATCGCCACGCATGCCGCCGCTCTCAGGGAGGTTGTCGAGCGGCTTTCCGCAACGGCAGCGATTAGTTTCGTCGGACACAGCATGGGCAACATTGTCGTGCGGCATGCGTTGGGAGATTGGGAGCGGGACGGCAACCAACAGTTGCTCCAGCGAGTCAAGACGGTGGTGATGATCGGGCCGCCGAATCAGGGAGCTGCGATCGCCAGGCAACTGGCCAAGCTCCCGGCCTACGGCCTGGTCGCGGGGCAGGGGGGGCTTGAGCTTGGCCCGCAGTGGCCGCAACTGGAAGCGAACCTTGCCATTCCCAACTGTCCGTTCGGCATCATTGCGGGCCGGCTCCCGGATGGGGTCGTCAATCCCCTTGTCGGTGAAGCCGGTGACTTTGTCGTCAGTGTCGATGAGACCAAGCTGCCAGGTGGGACAATCCTTGAGTGCAACCAGGTTCACTCCTTGCTGATGGACGACCCCGCCGTGCAGCAGGCCGTTGCCACCTTCATCGATCATCAACGTTTTGAATAAGGTCCGCTCGCTGACGGCCCGGTTCAGCCTGTGGTTCGCCGCAAACACCCCGTGCTCGCGATGCCGGTGCTTCCGCGGCGGCGGGTTCTGCGTGGGAAACCCCGTGACCAGGGCGACCATGGACGGACCGGCGGGTGGACGGTGGGCCCCGGGCAAGACTGCCGCTGAACGCTTCAGGCTATCCCTGCGGGTGGCTGTCAGGTTCCAGCCGAATAGCGGCGGCCTGCGATGGCGAGGACGGTGAGCCCGGCGGCCACGAAAGCCACCGCTGCCGGCTCGGGCACGGCGACGAGCGAGCCCGTCGGGGAGAGCGACCAGCCGGCCGGGGTGGTGACCGAGCCAAAACTCTCCGGATCGACGCCGCCGCTGATCAGTTGCCAGGAATCAGTGTCCGTCGGCGAGAAACCGCTGCCAAACGCCACGGTCAGGCTGGCTGACGAGAGATCGGTTCCGCTGTTGGCTAGCAAGGTGTCGTATTGCCCGTTGAGCGTGCCGTCGATCTCCATGAAGAGGTTCGAGTTGCCGAGGTCGACGTTGGTGAAGGTCATCGATCCGGGACTGTTGCCGATCGAGATGTTGCCGTAGATCGTGGCATCGGCAACCGAGCCGGTTCCGCTGACGTTGCCGAAAATCACAAGCCCGCCGTTGGCTGCATCTCCTGCGATCGAGCCGGCATCACCGCTGGTGCCGAGGTTCACGCCTCCATAAATCGTGCCATAGCCGGTGATGCCGGCATTGGCATTGAGGGCCATCGCGGTGTCCATCGAGGCGACGTTGAACACCCCGCCGCCGAGCGCAATCGTGCCGCCGGCAGCACTGAAGCCGATCGAGCCCGCCCCCAATGAGACGTTGTCGAGCACGGTCACCGAGGCGCCGTTGCCGATGGTGATCGTGCCACCGGTCACCGTCAGCGTGTCGGAGAGCAAGAGATCCGCCGACGGCCCGCTCATCGTGACCGCGGTGCCAGCGGGGAGCGAGGTGAGATTCTGCAGCGTGCCAGAAACGGTCAGCGTGCCGGAAGTGAACGTCAGGTTGCCGTTGAGATCAAAATCGCCACCGCTGAGGCTCCCGCCATCGAGGGTCGTGGCTGTCTGGAGGGTGCCGCCGCCGGTGAGCGTGACGGCCCGGCCGGCGGTGAGTGTCGGCAGATTGCTGACGTCGCCCGTCACCGTCAGCGAGCCGTTGGTGAAGGTCAGGTTGCTGCCATCAAAGCCATCGGGCACGGTGGCAGTGCCACCGTTTTGAATCGTCAGCGAACCGGCGTTGATGCTTCCGCTGGGCGACCAGCTCCCGCCATCGAGCACAACCGCCTCGCCCGCTCCGAGCGAGTTGAGGTTGGTCAGGGCCCCGGTCACGTCGAGCGTGCCTGAAGTGAAGGTCAGATTGCCGCTGCTGAAGTCGAAGCTCGCCACCTCAACAAGCCCGCCATCGAGCACCGTCGTCGTGCCGAATGACCCACCGCCGGTGAGGTCGATCGTTCGGCCGCTGCTGATCGTCGGCAGGTTGGTCAGCGAGCCGTCAGCCTGAAGCGTGCCACCGGATTCAAACGTGAAGCCGTCGATCTTTGTGACATCCAGTGCACCGGTCGCCGCCAAGGTGCCCCCGCTCCCGAGCGTCAGGTTCCAGATAAGCCCGGTCTGCTTCGAAATCGCAGTGTTATCCGGCAATCGCAGGGTGCCGCCGTTACGAATTTCGGTGCTGAATATCTCCCCCGCCGAGCCCTCTACTCTGAGCTGGCCCTGCACCTCCGCGATCGAGCCAGCGCCGTCAATGAAGAGGCGGCCTGGCTCTTGCGGGACAAGGTTTTGAACCTCGACCCTGCCGCCATCGAGCACCTCGAGCAGACGGTCGCTACTCACCCCGCCAGCTGTGCTACCAAAATAGGCGAACTCCCGTGTGCCGCCCGTCAGCAGCAGCTGAGAACCACTGCCTGTCACAGTGACCGTGGTCGAGGGACTCACCAGCGCAAGGCTGGCGCCCGGGTAGGACGCCGAAACGGTGACGGTGCTCCCGTTGCGAATGAGCAGCTGCGTGTAGGAGGCTTGTTCCGCTCCATTAATCCCAACATCGATGAATAAGTTGGAAAATGTGCGATCAAAAGGCCCCGTGTCGCCAATGATGTATTGCGCAACGTCGGTGGAGGTGCCTGCAGTGGTCATCGCAGCTGGCACAGCTCCGTCAACGGCAATCACGCCCGCTTCCGCCTCAGTGGAGAGGCGAAGGCAGCTCACCAGAGCCAGCAGGACAGCAACGAGTGCACCTGCGTGCGGTGGTCGCGCAGCGACAGACTTCATGTGCGTGTTCTCCAATACTGAAAAAGCCGCAGAGCGGGTCGGGCTGTGAGAAGACGAAACTGAACTGATGGTGCTCACACCACGGGCACGAGCACACGGATTTCTCCAGCAAGAAAACCAACAGAAAGGCTGAACACAAACGCTGCTCATCGAGACGAGAATTGCTCAACTCGATCCCGACTCCCGACGCAGCGGGATGTGTCTCGCCAGGGTGAACCCCTTGGGTGGTCGCAGGATGTGGGAGGAAATCACCAGCGCTTCCTTGCCAAACCGGCACCTATCTCGAAGAATTTGATGATAGCCGAGTGGAAAACGGACTGTCAAACAAGTGACTCAGCCCATGGGAGGCCACGTTCTGGAGAGACGCGGGCAGCTGGGAATCGGGTACAACCATTTCATGCTGCTGCTTGCTGAACCTCAGCCGACACCTGCTGACTGGCAGTTCCAGATTGCCGGGATTTCAGTCCGCGTCTCGGCCTGGTTTTGGCTGGCTGCGGCCCTGCTCGGCTGGGGCATCTGCCAGTCGTTCGCCGGAGGCGATCAGCGGGCCCTGATCGGCTACCTGATCGTCTGGGCCGGGGCGGTGCTCGTCTCGATCCTGGTGCACGAACTCGGCCACGCCCTGGCCTACCGATGCTTCGGTCAGGGAGCCCACATCGTCATCTACCATTTCGGCGGCCTGGCGATTCCCGAAGTCTGGGGCCGGCGGGTCAGCCTCCGGCCGCTTCAGCGGATGCTTGTTTCCGCAGCCGGCCCGCTGGCCCAGCTGGCTCTCGCGGCGACGATCGTGGTCGGCCTGCGGGCGGCCGGCTATTCGGTGCCCTTCCCGATCGAGGCGATCGGCGAGCCACTGGGCCTCTACGAAGGCGAGCGGATCGTGCCGCGGTCGCTCTTTGCGTTCGTGTTGTTCATGCTCTGGGTCAACGTCTTCTGGCCGATCCTCAATCTCCTGCCGGTGCCGCCGCTCGATGGCGGCCAGATCGTCCGCGAGGGGATGCTGGCGATGGGCGTGGCCGATGCCCACAAGATCGCCGGCCTGATCGGCGTCGCGACCGGGGCCCTGGTCGCCTACTGGGCCTACACCCGCGGCGAAACCTACCTGGCCATCATGTTCGCCCTCCTGGCCGGCTCCTGCTATCAGGGGCTCACGGCCGGCGGCGGCCGGTGGCGATGAGATGACCACTGGCGACACGGAGGCCGGCGGGCCGTGGCCGATCATCGTGGCGATCGGGGCGAGCAATCTCTCCCGTGGGCTGCCCCGGCTGGTGGCGACGGTCCGCGGCCGGTGCGGCCCGGCCGACTACCTGGTGGCCGCCGGCCACGGCCGGTCGTACGGGGCCAACAGCCGCATCGCCTGGCGGCGGCTGCCCTCGATTCTCAGAAGCGGCCTCTGGCGGGCGATCGACCGGCTCGAGCCCGCGGCTGCGTCGCGACCGCTGCAGGCGGTCGTCACCGACATCGGCAACGACCTGCTCTATGGCTTCTCGGTCGAGCAGACGGCCGCCTGGGTGCGGGAGTGCATCGCCAGGCTGACCGAGCGGGGCTGCCGGATCGCCGTCACGGCCCTCCCACTCGAGAGCGTCGCCCGGGCCGGGCCGCTGCGGTATCGACTCCTGAAGATGGTCTATGTGCCCGGCTGCCCGCTCGATCTGCCCGACCTTCAGGCTGCGGCCGGCCGGCTCGACGAGGCGGTCCGTGAGATTGCGGCCGCCGCCGGTGCCGCGGTGATCGAGCAGCCCGGCGAGTGGTACGGCTTCGATTCGATCCACGTCCGCCGGCGCAGGCTCGCCGCCCTCTGGCAGGCGGCCGTCGAGGCCTGGGGCATCCGGGAGCGGCCC
>JAQBZA010000291.1 GCA_027622795.1 Planctomycetota bacterium
GCGACATGCTGGTGTGGGGCACGGGGCTGGTTGCTCAGCCCTTTTTCAGGCCGCCCTTCGATCAGCCCTTGTAGAAGGGATGGGCCGCCTTATCCTTCGCCGCCACCATCTCATCGGCCGTCGGCTTGCCGCCCATCGCGTTGGCGATCGCCTCCATGGTGGCCTTGTAGTTGTACTCGTAAATCTTCTTGTCATCCTCGGCGAGCCAGTGGATGAACACACCACACACAACGACGAGGTTTTCGGCATCGCTCTTCGGAATGACCCCAGCCGCAACGCTGTCGGCGACCGCCTTGGCGACAGCCGCCTGGGCCGGGCCAAACATCTGCACCGCCTGCTTGGCGCCCTTGATGGTCACTTTCGTGATCATCACGGTCGCCGGCTTCACGGCGACGTTGGGCGCGAGCACGGCCAAAAGGTTGGAGTGGCCTTCGCTCTGACGAGCCAGCGCATTGGCGAATGCCACGCCGACCGGGCCATCCTTGCTGCCGATCAAGAGATCGATATGAGCCACTTCGTTGCCGTCACCGACCAGTGCTTCGCCAATAAACATCGACATGTTCTCTGCTCCTCCGGAAAAATAAGATCTGATCTACAGGGCCGACAGGATACCATTCGTGGATGGACCATCAAGGCTCCGAGAACCTTGGCCCGGTGGACCGGCTGATTGTCGTTGGCGCGAGCGCGCGGGCGTTGGCTGAGTCGGCAACAGCAGCCGGCCGAGAGGTGTATGCAGCCGATCTCTTCAACGACGCGGATCTCCGTGCCGTTGCCGCCCAATCAATCCGCATCAGTTTCCAGCACTATCCATCTTCCCTGCTGGCGGCCGTCCGGACCTTTCCGAAAGCCCCCTGGGCGTACACCGGTGCGATGGAAAACCATCCTGCGTGTATCGATGACCTTGCGGCCGCCAATCTGCTCGCAGGAAACGCCGGAGCAGTGGTCCGCGCCATTCGCGATCCATTCCTGCTGGGAGCAAAGGCTCGGACTGCTGGATTTTTATTTCCCAAGACGCGTCGCTTACCCACTGGCCTACCCCGGGATGGTACGTGGCTGATCAAGCCGCTGGCCAGCGCATCCGGACGGGCCGTGTACCCCTGGATGCTGACAACCCCACACCCTCGTCAGGAAGGCATGATCTGGCAACAGCGAGTAACCGGTCATCCCCATGCTGCATCCTTCATCATCACATCCCAGGATGTTCACCTTCTGGGCCTGTCGCGACAATTGATCGGAGAGCCGTGGTCTTTTAGTGGACCGTACGCCTACGGTGGATCGATCACACTTCCCGCTGTGGAAACGCCGTCTCGACTCGCAGCCACAGCGCTTGCGATCGGCAGAATGCTCGCTGAACAGTTCCACCTCATCGGCGCGGTCGGTGTCGACCTGATCGTTGATGGCAAGGGCCGGCCATGGATCATCGAAGTCAATCCCCGCGTCACCGCGTCGATGGAGTTGCATGAACGATCCACCGGTGTCTCGCTCGCGGCCGCTCACCTCGAAGCTTGTGGCATACCCCACCACAACGCGGCCCGGATCCTGTCGCGTGGTGATGGAAAGGTCTGGGCAAAGGCAGTGCTGCATACCTCCGCTTTACTGCCGGTCACGATCGAGCAGGTCGCCAGCTGGCAAGCCACTGCGCTGTCATGGACTGAGGCCGATGGCGGTCGCTCGGCGATCGCAGACATCCCCAGCGCCGGTCAGACCCTTCCCCCACGGGCTCCAGTGCTCACCGTCTTCGCTAACGGGGCGTCCACCCAAGCCGCGCTGGCTGCCCTTCGCAGGAGAGCCGCCACGCTGGCGGCCTCATGGCCGCGGGCCGTCAGCCAGCCATCCGCCGCGGCATCGCCGCCGCCGCCTCATGCCACGAGTACTGCATGAGATAGGCGTCTTCAGTGGTGTCTTGGTAAAAGTCCTTGAGCACCGAGGTGGCCCGAAAGTTGAGTGACCGGAAGAAGAGTTGCGCCGGAAGATTCGTTTCCCGGACCTCGAGTGCGATCTGATGCCGTCGCTCCGGGGTCAGCTTACCAACCAGCTTCTCCATCATCAGTGTGCCGATGCCCAGCCGCCGATGGGACCGAGCCACGGCAAAGTTGAGGACGTGCAATCGCGTGCGGTGAAGTTCGTAGATCATGAAGGCCACAACAGAGTCGGCGATCTCGGCCACCATGCCGATGCAGTTTCGCTGCCGCAGGCAGCGTGTGAAATCCTCGGCACTCCAGGGAAATTCGAAGGCCTGCTGCTCAATCTCGAGCACTTCCGCCATATCACGACGGATCATCCAGCGCACGTGAATGCCGCTGTCAGGAGAGGTGTCAGGCGTCACGATTGCTGCACTCCACACAGTGGGTTTGGGGCTCGAACTGAAACGATCGAGCCGATGGGAGCCGCTGACCGTAGCAACGCACATGAAATCCGCCAAGACGTTTCAGGGGTGGAAACGGGGGTTTTTGCGATGGAAGCACCCTTGACCCTCCGATCTTTGACTCCTACCCTCCTCCACCTTCGGCGCGCGGGAATCGTGCCGCACCTCCTCCGCAAACGGGTTCAATGGCAACGTCCTACCACAGCAACTGGTTTCTGCACTGCGGGAAGCATGTCTGGCTGGTCGTCTCGTGTGTCATTCTGTTCATCGGCTGCGCCGGGCCCGCTATCCGTAGCCAGAGCCCGGAGGTGGAAGCCCTGCTCAACATCGAGGCTGAAACAAAACTCATCAGTGATTACACCATTCCGTGGGGCATGAATCCGCAACGGATCGAACGGGCGGCTCTCGTAACCGGGCTGGCAGGCACCGGCAGTGACCCGCCTCCAAATGCACGGCGGCAGGCTTTGCTGTCGGACATGCAAGCCCGCGGAGTCATTCAGCCCAACACGCTACTCGCCTCACCAGCCACATCGTTGGTATGGGTTCACGGCTACCTTCCGCCAGGCGTCCACAAGGGTGATCGCTTCGACGTTGCTGTTGAAGTGCCGCACGACTGTGATACGGCAAGCCTCAATGGGGGCTGGCTCATGGAGACACGACTTGCTGAGATGGCGGTGCTCGGCAGCAGAATTCGTGACGGACATGTACTGGCAGTCGTTGAGGGCTCCTTGCTTGTTGATCCGGTATCAAGCGGTACGCTCGACTCAAAATCAAAGATTCGAGCTATCGTCCCGGGGGGTGGGGTATCTCTCACCTCCCGTTCCATTGGCCTGATTCTCCAGCCGGAACATCGCTCAGTGGCACTCTCCAAGCGGATTGGGGACGCCATCAACGGCCGCTTTCACACCGTCATTCGCGGCTCAAAGCAGGGCGTTGCCACACCCAAGACCGATCGCTTTATCGAACTCGAAATCCCAACCACCTACCGGCACAACTTGACGCGTTACATCCGCGTTCTCGGCGCGGTTGCCGTGACTGAACCAACGAATGGATTCCACGCTCGTCTCGATTTGCTGCGGCGCCAACTCGCCGATCCGGTCACGGCATCGACGGCGGCCCTCCGGCTGGAGGCGATTGGGAAGGATGGCATCCCGGTGCTCAAGAATGGCCTCGAGTCGAGTGACGCCGAAGTGCGGTTCGCTGCGGCCGAGTCGCTCGCCTACCTGGGCGAATCGGTGGCCGCGGAGCATCTGGCCGATGCCGCCGCCAATCTTCGCAGTGCCCGCCCGGCTGCGCTGGCGGCCTTGCGAGTCATTGACGATGCCAATGGCATCGATGCCCTGCAGTCGCTGCTTTCGAGTTCCAGTGCCGAAACCCGCTACGGCGCCTTCCGCGCCCTGTGGATGATGGATTCGCCGATCCCGCTGGTCCGTGGCGAGCAGTTGGGAGGCGCCTGCGGCTTCCACGTGCTCAATGTCGCTGGGCCAACGCTCATCCACGCCACCCGTTCCCACCACCCTGAAATCGTCCTCTTCGGCACCGAGCATCCTTTGAACAATGGGATGCGGGTCGAGGCCGGCCCGGCCATTGTGGTCGTGATCGATGGCAACATCGCGACCTGCAGCCGCTTCGAGGCGGATGTGCCTGACAAAGTGATCGAGGCGAAGGCAGACGCTGAGTCGGTGCTGCGGGCCCTGGCCCAGCTCGAGGCAACCTATCCCGATATGATCCAATTCCTCCAGCAGGCAACGGCCCAGCGGGCCCTTGCAACCAGGCTGGCTTTCGACGCCCTGCCGCGAGCCAACGATGGGCGGGGCTCACTGCATGAGGAAATCTCGATCCGTGACCGGAGCATCCCGGCCGACGCCCCTGTCGATGCCGCCTTCTCGGGCGAGTCGGGCACGGACGAGTCGTCATGATCAGGCTGAAAGCCCTCGATCTGGTCGGATTCAAGAGCTTCGCCGACCGCACGCGGTTTGAATTTCCCGACGGCATCACGGTCGTCGTCGGCCCCAACGGATCAGGCAAGTCAAACGTCGTCGATGCCATCAAATGGGTGCTTGGCGAGCAATCGATGCGGAGCCTGCGGGGCCGCAACGCCACCGATGTGATTTTCGCTGGCTCCGCCAGCCGGAAGCCACTCAATGTCGCGGAAGTGGCGTTGATCTTTGACAACTCCGCCCGCGAGTTGCCGGTTGATTCAGACGAGGTCCAGATCGCCCGCCGCGTCTATCGCAGCGGGGAAAGCGAATACCTTGTCAACGGAGAGATCTCCCGCCTTCGCGACATTCGAGAACTCTTCTCGGGCACTGGCGCCGCCACCGAGGC